>CAINFN010000097.1 GCA_903848125.1 uncultured Bacteroidota bacterium | reverse complement strand
TTTTAATAAACTAAAAATTAGGGTTCCTGAAAAAAGTATAAATATAAAAGAACCAAATTGAACTAAATTCGAAAAGGCATCGGTAATAGATAAAATTTGAAAATTTGCGATTATATATTCAGACAAAGGAGAAGTTAACACCTGTCTTACAATATTGGTTGGGTAAGGGTAAATATTCTTATTTTGTATCCAATGCTCCACCCTTGGTAAATGGTAGGACATACTATCCCAATTATTGGGTGGAATAAAAAGGGAAAGTAATAAAAGAGGAAGAATTATTATGAAGAATATGAATAGTAGAATGCTACTCTCTTTTTTAGGGATTACAATTTTATAAGAAAAAATATTAAAAATATTTAGTTTAATCTTTTCTTTATTTAAAAAGAAAATAATACCATTTACTAAAACCCATGAAAAGAGTACATAATTAAAGGTGAATACATTGAATATGGATAGTATCTCACAAATGATATAAGAAAAAAATGCAATACCTATAAAAGCCTTAATAAGGGATAACCTTAGATCAAATAAAAAGCTATTTTTATCGCTTTTGATTGCTGACCCAAAAAGGGAGATCACTAATAAAATAAAAGCAAGTAATATTAAAAGAATATACATTTAAGTACTTTTATTATAAAAGTTGTTAGATAAGCTAGCACTAAAACAAAGCTAATAAATATATGGTCAAAATTTATAATTTATTTCCTTAATTATAGAGACTTTGCTACCTTTAACCCACTGAAAATTTACTTATTACTAATCTAAAATTTGACCCTTGAAAGAATACGGAGATTATAAATACACATCGGTATCCATGAATAAAGACATGGATTTAATAAATAGTTTAGCAGAATTGGCTTCAAAAAATACCATTGAATATATTATTGAAACTGGCACACATCGCGGCCTAGGTTCTACCACCATGTTAGGTAATGCTTTTAAAAATTCTAGTTCACTTAAAAGCTTAAACACAATTGAGATTGATTATACCAATTATTCCCTAGCTAAAAAGAATCTTAGTCAATTTAATTTTGTCAATTGCTGCTATGGTTGTTCTTTAGATTTAAATGATGCCATTTCATATGTAAAACAAGATGAGGCCATATTGCATCATGAAAAATACCCTGAGGTGTTTATTGACAATGCCAAGGATCCTATTAATTTTTACGTGAATGAATTAGAAGGAAGATTAAATGATAGTAGCAACAACATCATTAAACAATTTTTGAAAAAAATATTAAGGCCTAGCAGAAATGCCAATACTAAACCTACTTACAATTTACTACCTAGTTTAATAAAAGAATTTGGTAACCATGAAATGTTAATTGTACTGGATTCGGCTGGCGGTGTTGGACATATGGAGTTTCAAATAACAGATGAATTAATGAAAAATAAGAACTACTATATTCTTTTGGATGACACACATCATTTAAAACATTTTAGAGGTTATGATATTATTAAAAATAGAGGCGATTTTTCTATTATAAACGCTTCTGAAAAAAATGGCTGGGTTCTTGCCTATCATAAAGCATTATAAATAAAAAAGTCCCACAATAATTTTGGGACTTTTTACTAGTCTATAGTATATACTTTTTGGGGAAGAAATATTTTATTCTACTTTCCTAAATTCTTAAACACTTTTATATTATAATATTTATCATCTTCATAGTTGCCATATTTGGAAGCATTTTCAAATAGCTGATTGATAATTTCTTTAACACCGTATACTGGCGTGAAGCCTAATGCTAATTTAGCATTCTGAATAGATACTTTATAGTTTCTAAAATCTTGCACGTCATTAATATGTACTTTAACCTCTTTGCTTAGGTTTTTTGACATTTCAGCGCCTACAATATCTCCTATCTGACCTAAAGTGTAATTATCTGATGCTACATTAAAAACACCTGAAATGTTATCAGGTGCTTGAATCGATCGTATAAAAGCAGAACAGGCATCTTGTATATGGAAAATGGGCCTCCAGATTGATGGATTATTCACTGTTATCTCCCCCGTAGTCATAGCATTTTTAAACATGGTATTGACTACTAGGTCAAAGCGCATTCTATCACTATATCCACAAACTGTACCTTGCCTTAAGGCTATTACCGAGAATTTATGATCCGCTAAATGCATTACTCCATTTTCACCCTGAAGCTTTGAAATACCATATGGATAAGAACAAGTTGTAGGTGATTTTTCATCATACAATTCATCCACTGTATATCCATAAACAGAACATGAAGATGCATATATGAATCGTCTTACCCCTGCTCTCTTACTTTCATAAGATAAATAAGCAGGACAAGCAGCATTTTGAATAAAGTTTTCAGAGGGAGAGAATTCAGCCATCGGATCATTGGATACACCACCTAAAAAAATTACCGTATCAAAACCTTTTAATTCATTATGGGTAACTTTTAATAGGTCTTTTTGAATTAATTCTACTTTAGGATTTAAATTATTGCCAAACCAAAGTTCATCAATTACAGTTACTTTATAATCTAGTCTTTGTAATCTTTTACAAAGTTCAGTTCCTATATATCCTGCGCCACCTGCTAGTAAAATTTTTTTCATGACTGTATTTTTGTAAAATTAAATAGTAAAGTTATTCGCTTCAGATCTTGATAACCATTCTTTAACTGATAAACCATTGATATCTTTAGGAGTTGCTATAAATGAATCTTTTAATTCAAAAAACATAGCTTTTAAACTAGCATCACAAATAGACCAATCAATATCTTCAGAAAATGGTGAAACCCCAGCTTCGCATTCGCCATTATAAGCACCTGAACAAAAATATTCGATATAAGAGTCCTCTAAAAAGAAATTACCATGCGCACAACCTTCTGGAACCCAAATCCAACTAGATGATCCATCTGATGATTTAGCTGGCATATCAAAAGCCATAATTTTACCTTGAGTAGGCGAACCTTGTCGTAAATCCAATACTAAATCAACCATATGACCAGCAATAGTTCTTACTAGTTTCCCCATATTAGGATTCCACTGAAAATGTAAGCCTCTCAAAACGTTTTTATGAGAAAAGCTTTCATTTGATTGCATTATGCCATTAGGGAAAATCTTCAATTCATTGTTTATAAAATCTGAAGCACGATAGGTTTCTGTGAAAAAACCTCTATGATCCATGAAACGTTCAAAATTGATGAGTTTGACACCTGGAATATGATGTTCTGATATTGATGATATCTTCATGTTGTAAAAATACTAGTGAAATTTGCCTTTGCCAAATAAAACATAATTATTAAAATACGCAAGTATTTGATAATCAATGCTATAATTTTAAAAAGGAGTTCTATTGGCTTATATTAGTTTGGACCA
>CAINFN010000096.1 GCA_903848125.1 uncultured Bacteroidota bacterium | reverse complement strand
GCCGCCCTATATGGAGGGCGTAGCTCAGTAGGTTAGAGCGACAGTTTGTGGATCTGTAGGTCGTGGGTTCGAGACCCATCGTTCTCCCCAAAACCTATTTCTACCGAGCAATCGGAAGAAGTAGGTTTTTTCAGTTAAATAAGTACTATGCATGCTATTGTAATTTCATTATTGTCCGGATGCCTTGCTTGGTTTATTTCATGGTTGTACATCAAAATATTATTTATACCCAACATACCTATTGCTATAGGTAAGCTTCAGTGGGAAAGTGCTTTATACCAAATTATAAAAAAATTACCTATAGAAAGTTGGATGGAACTAAATAAAACTAGCTCCTTTACTTCCCTACTTCCATTGATTGATCAAAACTTAGATACCTTTTTTAAAGAGCGCTTGGTTCAAAAAATGCCAGTGATTTCGATGTTTATAGGCGAGAAAACGATTACTCAATTAAAAGAAGTATTTATCGAAGAACTTGGCACCCTTTTTCCTGATTTAATAAGCCAACTTTCCCAACAGCTACATCAAGATTTTTTGTCTACTCTTTCAACCAAATGGGCCCCTATACTTGAAACAATCGCTTTTAAAGCCACTCAAAAACTTAGAATTATTAGCTTTTTAGTAGGCTGCCTTTGGGGCTGGGCGATTTACCTGATTTTAATACATCTTTAATTGCCGTTTATACATTCAGCTCACCATTCTTAGATAAGATGTATGATATTTGCAAATCCAATAAACCTGGAACCTTAAAAAGCATCCTAACTATATGAAATATATTTATTTATTTGTAAGTTTTCTATTGATTGAGCTGGCCTCCTTTTCACAAATACCTGCAGGTGTAAGAGCAGGTGGCGCCAATATGAATGTGGGCCATTTTTATGGTAAAATAGTTGATGCTTCTAAAAAAGGAATTGACGGAGTAACCCTTCAAATAAAAGGTAACAAATTTGATCTGGCTACTAAAAAAGTCTCAGAAGTTATATTAGGTACCATGTTAACTGCGCCTAATGGTGATTTTAGTTTTGAAAATTTACCTGTCATGGGCAATTTTAAATTAATTATTTCAGGAATTGGCTACACTAAATTAGAAAAGCAAATAAGCTTTGGCATCAAGATGGGCGGAGGGCAAAGCATGCAAGAAATGATGTCCTTAATTGACAAAGATTTAGGTAATATAAAATTAGAACCATCTACCACCGATTTACAAAGTGTAACAGTTACTTCTACTGCCAAGCCACAATTTGAAATGGGCATTGATCGTAAAATATTTAATGTAGAAAAAAACTTAACTAGTACCGGCCAAACAGCCGTTGAGGTAATGAAGAGTATCCCTAACTTAAATGTTGATATTGATGGTAATGTTACCTTAAGAAATGCAGCGCCCACTTTATTAATCGATAATAGGCCCACTACTTTAACCATGGATCAAATTCCAGCAGACATTATTGATAGAGTAGAAATCATTACCAATCCATCTGCTAAATATGATGCTACTGGGGGCAATGCCGGTATCCTAAATATTGTATTAAAGAAAAATAGAAAAAATGGTTACAATGGAGGTATTAGATCTGGCTTAGATATGCGAGGAAAATTTAATGGTGGTGGCGATTTGAATATGCGAGATAGCAAATTTAATATTTCATTGAACGCGAATGTAAACGGAAGAAAATCTATCTCCACTTCTGAAAGTGATAGACAAATTTTAGGTGCAGCAGTGCCAACGAGTGTTCAAAACAATAACAACAGCACAGGCAGTGGCTCTTTCAATTTCTACAGAGCTGGCGTTGATTATTTTGCTGATAATAGAAACACATTTTCATTGTATGCCAATATCATGCAAGGTATTTTTGACAATGCTGGTGGCCAAACGATTGATTCGATTAAAAACGGAATGAGGACAAGCGACAATTTAATCAATAGTTCTAGTTTTCATTTTTTGAATAAAGGCGGTCAATTAAGCTACAAGCATTTATTTGC
Source organism: uncultured Bacteroidota bacterium (assembly GCA_903848125.1). GTDB lineage: Bacteria > Bacteroidota > Bacteroidia > Chitinophagales > Chitinophagaceae > Sediminibacterium. The sequence goes on along the minus strand of CAINFN010000096.1, from coordinate 5,826 downwards.
AGAGAAAGGGCATGAGTTGGCTGCTGATTTTAATTACAATGAATCCGATAACAGCAACTGGTCCATTATCAATTATCAAAAAGCAACTTTATTGAACCAAAATAGTATTGGAAATGGGAATAACAAAAATTATACAACCAATATTGACTACACGAAAGAATTAAGCCCTGTAACCAAGTTTGAAGCAGGCGGAAAATACAATTACAGAAGCGAATTTAATTTAAGCAATCAATACAGAAATGATGTTTTATTAAAATCTATTAGCAATCAATATAGATATAGCGAAAGCGTTTATGCAGGCTATATGAATTTAAATACTAAATTTGAAAAATGGAGCTTTCAACTTGGATTAAGAGCAGAAAGCAGATCCTATGAAGGGCATTTATTAAATAACAAAGGAATAGATTCTTTGCCGCCGTATAGTACTAAGTACCCTATCTCCTTGTTCCCAAGTGCCTTTATCAATTACAAATTGAATGATAAGCAAGACTTTCAATTGAACTATTCAAAAAGAATTAGTCCGCCTAACTTTTTTCAATTATTGCCTTTTCCTAATTTCAGCGATCCTCAAAATATCAATATTGGAAATCCAAGCTTAAAGCCTCAGTTCACTCATTCTTTTGAAATCGCATATAACAACGCCTATACCAAAGGATCTAATTTCTTAGCTACTGCTTATTACAAATACAGCACTGACTTAATTACCAATTATGTGTACAGAGATATCAATCCTATCACCAAAACGGACAGCGTCTATTTTAGTTCTTCTATCAATGCCAATACTGCAGTAGTATACGGTTTAGAATTAAGCAACAAAACAGCAATAACAAAATGGTGGGATATGAATTTGAGTTTTAACTTATTCAAATCGGCGATTACGGCAACCATTCCTGGTCAAAATGTAAATAATGACTTGACAAGTTGGTTTAGTAAAATGAATAATACTTTTAAAATTGGCAAAGGTTATACTTTCCAATTTAGTGGACAATACCAAGCCAAAACAATCCTCCCTCCAGGTGGAAGCAGCAGCGGTGGTGGATTTGGCGGTAGAGGTATGGGTGGTGGTGGATTTGGTGGTCCTCAATCTACTGCACAAGGTTATAACTTCCCTAGTTACGATTTTGATATGGCATTGAAAAAAGATTGGACTTTAAAAGGTGGTAAAACTGCTAGCCTTTCTTTAAGCGTGAACGATGTATTTAAAACAAGAGTGAGTAAAACTTATTCCGAAAGTCAATACTTTATTCAAAACGTAACCAGAATTAGAGACCAACAAATATTTAGACTTAACTTTAGCTATCGATTTGGAAAATTTGATGTTAACTTATTAAAACGTAAGAATAATAAATCGGAAGATGGTGGCGGGATGGATCAAATGCCTCCTCAATAATTTTATTTCTGGGTTTTTCCTTCTAACATAGGTACAAAAGAGAAAGTATCAAACGCTTCTCTTTTAACCGTGCCGTCTTTTTTCTTGGTAAGTCGCAACATGCGTTGCGCTGTATCTGATTCATCCAATGGAATAATCATTTTTCCATTCACCTTTAATTGTTCCCATAATTTCTCAGGAATTTTTGGAGCTGCCGCCGTAATTAATATTTTATCAAAAGGCGCCAACAAAGGCAATCCTTCAAACCCATCCCCAAAGAAAAATTCTATATTGGGGTATTGCTCTTTAAAAAGGTAAGTGGGTGTTTGTTCAAACAATTGTTTTTGTCTTTCAATGGTGTATACCTTAGCCCCTAGCGCAGCCAGCACGGTAGTTTGATACATACTTCCTGTGCCAATTTCCAACACCTTATCTCCTTTCTTGATTTGAAGTAGCTGTGTTTGATAAGCCACGGTATATGGCTGAGAAATGGTTTGATCAGATGCAATAGGGAAAGCCCGATCCTCGTATGCAATTTTATCAAAAGCAGAATCTAAAAAATAATGACGAGGAATAGAATGAATAGCGGCTAATACCTGCTCATCTGTAATGCCTTTTTCTTTTAATGTTTCAATTAATTTATTTCTAAGTCCTTTGTGCAAATAGGTGTCCACCAAATCTTCCAGTTTTTTCATGCTTGTATTTAATTTAATTGCATAGAAGCAATGATTCCGTTTATTTTATCTTGTAAGTTTTGGTATTGTTGATCAAATGAAGCCTTATCTTTTAAGGTAGTATGCACACTAAAATAAAATTTTATTTTAGGCTCTGTTCCACTTGGACGGGCCGAAATTTTACTCCCATCTTCCGTTATAAACTGCAGTACATTGCTTTTAGGCAAATCAATTTTCCAACTTTCACCAGTGATTAAATTTTTCCCGATTTGCTTTTCATAATCCAACAAAGTAACTACTGCAGTATTATTTATTTTTGAGGGCGGGGCTTGTCTATAGCCTTCCATCATGTTGGCAATTTCTTGCTGCCCATTCATCCCTTTCTTAGTGATGCTAATTAGGGTTTCATAATAAAAACCATATTGAATATACAATTCGATCATCTTTTCAAATAAAGTTCTTCCTTTACTTTTTTCATAGGCAGCCATTTCACATAATATAGCCACTGCACTTACTGCATCTTTATCTCTAATTTGATCTCCTATCATCAAACCAAAGCTTTCCTCTCCTCCAATAATATAATTTTCTTTGCCTTCTTTATCTTTTACCAACTCTGCAATCCACTTAAAGCCAGTTAATACATTATAACAGGTTACTTGATTTTTTCTGGCTACTTCATTGATCATCTCTGTGGTAACAATAGTTGAAACCACCATATCATTAGGCTTTGCAATACCCTTAGCCCTACGTGCTTCCATCATATACGCAAAAGCCAATACTGCTGTTTGATTTCCATTCATCAATACCCACTCTCCTTTGTGATTTTTTACACCCACTCCTACTCTGTCTGCATCTGGATCGGTACCTAATAAGATATCGGCATCTAATTCTTTGGCTTTTTTCAAGCCCATGCTCATTGTTTCACTCTCTTCGGGATTAGGATATACAACAGTTGGAAAATTTCCGTCTGGGTTGGACTGCTCTTCCACTACATGAACATTGGTAAACCCATATTTAGCTAATGCTTTGGGTACTAAAGTGATGCCCGTTCCATGAATGGGGGTGTATACAATTTTTAAATCATGTTGCGCTTCAATCACATCCGGATACACACTTAAAGATTTCAGCATGTCGAGGTAAGCTTCATCCATAGCATTGCCCAATAACTGAATATTGGCTTCGCCTCCACTCCATTTTACATCATCAATCGATTGGATAGCATCTACTTCTTTTATAACATTATTATCATGTGGGGGTACCAATTGTCCTCCATCATTCCAATAGGCCTTGTAACCATTGTATTCTTTTGGATTGTGCGATGCAGTGCATACCACCCCGGCTTTACATTTTAAATTTCTGATGGCAAAACTCAACTCTGGAGTAGGTCTTAATGCTTCAAATAAATAAACTGTAAAACCATTGGCCGCAAATACCTGAGCAGTAGTTTCGGCAAAAAATCGCGCATTGTTTCTGCTATCATGCCCAATGGCTACTGAAATTTTTTCATTAGGATAAGCTTTTAATAAATAGTTGGAAAAGCCTTGTGTTGCCATCCCAATGGTATATTTATTAATTCGATTAGAACCCACCCCCATAATGCCTCTTAAACCTCCAGTTCCAAATTCTAGATTTTTATAAAAACTATCTTCCAATTCGGCGGGTTGTTTGGATTGCAAATCTTTAATCGCCAGCTTGGTTGCTTCATCATAATTTCCTGCTAACCAACTAGCCACTTTTTCCTCTATCGCTTGACTCATATTTGCCTATTATTAAGCAATTTTAAGAAATAATTAGTACATCTCCAATTTACCCTTTTAACTGTCAACAGCAGGTAAGTTTTAAGTAGTTCTACATTTTGTATTATTTGATGCTATTTTAGGTTTTTAGCTTTATAAAATGGGTTAAATTTGCACTAATATTGATACTTCAAATACCATTATGGCTATTATAGCTCAAATCCTATTTATTATTCTTACTGCTACGGCACTCTATTTATTTAGTAAGAATTTACTTAAGATTAGAAGAAATATCTTAATAGGTAAAGCTGGTTTTGTGAATGATCAAAAAGCAAAACGCTGGAAAAATGTTTTCTTATTAGCCTTAGGCCAAAAGAAAATGTTTAAAAAACCTATCGTTGCTATTTTGCACATCATTTTATATGTTGGTTTCATTATAATCAATATTGAGCTGCTTGAAATTATGGCAGATGGAATACTAGGCACACACCGCATTTTTGAAACTTATTTTGAAAAGATCGGAGCTGCTTCTTTATACCATTTTATCATTGATAGTTTTGAAATTTTAGCAGCCTTGGTATTGGTGGCTTGTATTATTTTTTTAGCAAGAAGAAATGTGCTGAAACTAAAAAGGTTTATGAGTAATGACTTGGCAGGCTGGCCTCGTTCCGATGCCAATTATATCTTAATTGCTGAAATTATTTTAATGGGTTTGTTCCTAGTCATGAATGCAACCGATACTGAAACGCATTTTATTATTTCCTCTATCCTTCAGCCTTTATTTAGTGGCATTAATAGTGATACGCTTTTTATTATTGAGCATACTGCTTGGTGGTTGCATATTATAGGTATTTATATTTTTATGAACTACCTACCCTATTCAAAACACTTACATATTATTCTAGCCTTTCCTAATACTTATTATGCGCCGCTAACGCCTAAAGGAATGATGCATAATATGCCAGAAGTTCAAAATGAAGTATTGTATGCCATGCAACCTGAACTAGCACCCACTGGCGCTGCTGCTCCTGCCAGCTTTGGCGCGAAGGATGTAATGGACTTAAGTTCAAAAAATTTAATGGACGCTTATAGTTGCACGGAGTGTGGGAGATGTACTGCAGCATGTCCTGCCAACATCACTGGTAAATTGTTAAGCCCTCGTAAAATTATGATGGCCACTAGAGATAGATTAGAAGAAGTAGGAAAGAATATGGATTTGCATAAAAACTTTGTTCCAGATAATAAGTCATTACTGCACGATTATATTTCAGTAGAGGAATTAAGGGCCTGTACTACTTGTAATGCCTGTGTGGAAGAATGTCCTATTAGTATTTCTCCTTTAGATATAATTATGGAACTGCGTAGGTCACTAGTGATGGAAGAAAGTAATGCACCACAGGAGTGGAATAGCATGTTTAGTAATATTGAAAATAATTTTGCACCTTGGAAATTTGCACCAGACGATAGAGACGCCTGGACAAAACAAGCATAAAAGAATATTTATGAAAGTAAGCACCATGGCAGAGATGATGGCAAGTGGACAAACCCCTGAAGTTTTGTTTTGGGTGGGTTGTGCAGGTAGCTTTGATTTACGAGCTCAAAAAATAACCAAGGCATTCGCTACTATACTAGATAAAGCAGGGGTTAACTATGCTATTTTAGGCAAAGAAGAAGCTTGTACGGGAGATCCTGCAAGAAGAGCTGGTAATGAATTCATGTTTCAAATGATGGCTTATCAAAACATACAAATTTTGAATGGTTACTCTATTAAAAAAATTGTAACTACCTGCCCACATTGTTTTAATATTTTAAAAAACGAGTACCCTGTTTTAGGAGGCAACTATGATGTAATACACCACACTCAATTTTTACAAGAACTCATAGAGCAAGGCAAGATTAAATTCACCGATAGCAATGAGTGGAAAGGGAAATCTATTACTTACCACGATAGTTGTTATTTAGGAAGGGCCAATGAAATTTATGAAGCTCCTCGAAAGGTTTTGGAAAGTTTGGATATGGAATTAAGAGAAATGAAAAGATGTAAGTC
>CAINFN010000095.1 GCA_903848125.1 uncultured Bacteroidota bacterium | reverse complement strand
GAATCATTTTTAATTAATTTTCTACTGCTTATTATTCCCTTATTTACTAATTTATATCTTATAAAATCTTAACTTCAAATTTCCAAAATATACAAAATGAAGCCATTCTTGTTTAAGCTAAATGCAGTAGCAAAAAATATACTGATACTAGTTCAGCCACAAGTTTTATTGAGTTTTTTAATTCAACCCTTTACTTTTATTTCCAACTTTTTAAGCTTAACTAAATGGATTGCTCAACAACCAACCGAGGGTGTATATAAAGATGCTTTTTCCTTGTTTAGAAATTACAACAATAGGTATGATTTATATAGTTATGTAATTGATAAAGCTCATTTGCAAAATACAGAGATAGTCTATATCGAAATGGGTGTTTGTGGTGGATCTTCATTTGAATGGTGGATGAAGCACAATCATAATGACCAATCTAAGTTTTTTGGTTTTGACACCTTTGAAGGGTTGCCAGAGAAGTGGGGGTACTTTTTTAAAAATGGGGATATGAATGCTGACGCACCCGAATTAATAGATGCTAGGGGACAATTTTTGAAAGGTTTATTTCAAGATACCTTGGTTCCGTTTTTGGCAACGAACAACATAAAAGGCAAACAAAAAGTGATTCACTTGGACGCCGATTTATTTTCATCCACTCTTTTTTCGTTAAGTATTTTATACCCTTACCTACAAAAAGGGGATATCATATTCTTTGATGAATTCAACGTGCCCAATCATGAGTTTTTGGCTTTTAAAATATTCACTGAGTCATTTTATGTGAAGCTAGAACTATTAGGGGCTGTCAATCATTTTTATCAAACCTCTTTTATTGTAAAATAGGTCGTCATTCCTCTTTTTTTGCCAATTCCATATCCACCCCAATAAACTTGGTTAGGAACTAATATTGGCGTAACTTTGCCGTCCAAACATCGCGAGGTAGAGCAGCGGTAGCTCGTCGGGCTCATAACGATTTTATTTAATATGTTTTTCTATTTTAAGATATTGATAATGAACCACTTGAATTAAATTTTAGGTGGTTTTTTCGTTCTGCGCTAGGTTGTTGCGCTAACTTTTTACCCAAAGATTTTTACATTTAATGCAGCAATTTCAATAGCATCTATGATGGTTGGGTCAAGGTAGTGATCTTTCAAAACTTGCATAGAAGAGTGTGAAGAAAGTTTGTTGGTTCTTTCCCCCATGGTTTGTTTAACCCAGGTTAAATATGTTTTGCGAAGGTGTTTTAATGTAAAGTTTTTTTCAATACCCGCACATCTACGATAGTGTGTAAATGCATCAGATAATTTTTCCTTTAAGGTATTATTGGTAAAAAGGTTTTCTGGATCAATCAACTTATCATCGGTGTCTTTCTTTTGATCATATCCCATTTCAATAAGTAAATCCATTAGGTCAACTCCAATAGGAGCATATTTCATCTCAACATCCTCGTCTTTAAACATCCTTTCTACTTTTAGGTTCCTAATAATAAATAATTTAGTCCCTTGGTCAGTTTCACCAGCCATAGCAGATACTACAATAACCATTTTATTATTATGTTTATATGTTTTGGATATGTGATTAGCTATGTGAGTGATGCGTTCTATATTAGCTACAGATG
>CAINFN010000094.1 GCA_903848125.1 uncultured Bacteroidota bacterium | reverse complement strand
TCCCGGTAAAGCACTCAAAGATTTTAATGGTTGTTGAATCGCTGCCAATGGATTTATTTTCATTTCAATTAACTGCTTCACTGAGGGTAAAGTATCTCTGAAAATAAATTGACTACGTTCCAAAGTTCCAAAAATATTAGAAGCTGCTCGGAAGGAACTTCCTTTCACTTTTTCAAACAAAATAGCAGGGCCTTTTTGCGCGTGCACCCTTAAATGAATGGCTGACATTTCTAAATAAGGATCTACTTCCTCCTTGATACGCAATAGTTGCCCAGTGCGTTCCAAATCTAATAAACAAGCTTCTAAATTAGAATAAGCCATTCAGGTATATTTGAGTTGCAAAAATAACTTAAATTCGCCTATGACTCGTTTAAGTGTGAACATAAATAAGATTGCTACCTTAAGAAATAGCCGTGGCGGGAATAACCCCAATTTAGTGCAGGTGGCTAAAGATTGCGAGCGTTTTGGCGCAGAAGGCATCACCGTTCACCCTCGACCCGATGAAAGGCATATTCGTTACCAAGATGTTTATGATTTATGCAAAAATATTACCACTGAATTCAACATAGAAGGCAATCCTAAGGAAATCAAATTTGTAGAATTGGTATTAGCCAATAAGCCGCATCAGGTAACCCTTGTTCCAGATACCCAAGGCCAATTAACAAGTGACCATGGATGGGATACCCTAACAGAGCAATCCTATCTTAAAGAAATCATTGCAGTATTTAAAAAAGCGGGTATTAGAGTATCCATTTTTGTAGACCCAATAGAAGAAATCATCACTGCTGCTGCTACAACAGGAACAGATCGTATTGAACTGTATACCGAAATGTATGCCACTGAATTTGCTGCTGGAAATAAAGAAACCGCTATTGCGCCCTATAGGACAGCTGCTACCTTAGCCAAAAAATTAGGACTAGGCATTAATGCAGGACATGATTTAGATAGATTCAACCTGCCTTATTTAATTCAACATATTCCTATTATTGACGAAGTAAGTATTGGACACGCTTTAATTAGCGACGCCCTTTATCTTGGTTTAGAAAATACCATTCAATTGTACAAAAGAGCCCTCTCGCATCATTCATCATAAAGACAAAAAAAAGTTCAATGAAAAACTGTAAATTTTTATTTTTTATTTTAACTACTTTATTACTTACAACAAGTACAAAGTTAAAAGCACAAGAAAAATTTGGACCTACTCCCAATGCACAACAATTGGCATGGCATGAAAAAGAGTTTTACTTGTTTATGCATTTTGGACCCAATACATTTACCGATTTAGAATGGGGAAAGGGCAGTGAAGATCCTAATGTGTTTAATCCAACTGCAATGGATTGTAATCAATGGGCGCGTATTGCCAAAGCGGCTGGGGCGAAAGGAATTATTATAACTGCTAAACACCATGATGGCTTTTGTTTATGGCCAAGTAAATTTAGTACACATACTGTAAGAGAAAGTAAGTGGATGGATGGTAAAGGTGATGTGATTAAAATGTTATCAGATGCATGTAAAAAAGCCGGTATTGAAATGGGTGTTTATATTTCACCTTGGGATAGGAATCATCCTAAATATGGTACGCCTGCTTACAACGATATTTACATTCAAACCATGAAAGAATTATTGACTGGTTATGGTCAATTTTTTGAATTATGGTGGGATGGTGCAAATGGTGAAGGACCCAATGGTAAAAAACAAGTGTATGATTTCAAACGCTTTCAAGATTCAGCTTTGTCTTATCAACCTAAGCTAATCATATTTAGTGATATTGGACCGCATATCCGTTGGATTGGAAATGAAGAAGGTATTATTAATGAAACCAACTGGAACTTATTAGACACTGTTGGATTTAGCAGAGGCTCAGGTGGCCCCTCTACTGATTCTTTAAACAGAGGAAACTTTAATGGCAAGGCTTGGATTCCTGGTGAAGCAGATGTATCTATTCGGAAGGGCTGGTTTTATCATGAAGAGGAAGATAAAACAGTGAAGACTGACAAACAATTATTTGATTTGTATTTAAAAAATGTAGGTAGAGGTGGTAATTTTTTATTGAACGTGCCTCCTAATCGTAAAGGATTAATTTCTGCAGCAGACTCTGCAGCCTTAATCAACTTTAAAAAATTAAGAGATGCGGCCTTTAAAACAAATGTATTCAAGGGTGCTACGGTAAAAAATAATAAAAATGAAATCGAAATTTGTTTAGCTACTGCGGCAACATTTAATACCATCCAATTACAAGAACAAATAAAATTTGGTCAAAGGGTAATTAGTTTTGAAGTTCAAGCGGGTGATAGCGAAGGCAGTTTGAAAAAAATAGCATCAAGTACCACTATTGGAAGGAAAAAGATCATTCAATTCCCTACAGTGACAGCCAAATGTATCAAAGTAAAAATAACAGCTGCAAAAGCAAGCCCAGTAATGGGTGCCATTGCAGGTTATTTAATTAAAATGTAAGCTGCTACTAAATAGTTATTGTGAAAATGAAAAATATTATATAAAAATCGAAGTTTAATTTAACTTGCAACAAATTTCAATTATGTCTACACCTGCATTAGTTGGTATTGTAATGGGAAGCGATAGTGATTTAAACATTATGCAGGCTGCTGCAGATGCGTTAAAAACAATCAATATTCCATTTGAATTAACCATTGTGTCTGCACACCGCACGCCCGACCGTATGGTGGAATACGCTAAAACTGCGCGCAATAGAGGATTAAAAGTGATTATTGCTGGTGCTGGCGGTGCCGCGCATTTGCCTGGCATGATTGCTTCATTAACTAGCTTGCCTGTAATTGGGGTACCTATCAAGTCAACCAATTCCGCCGATGGCTGGGACAGTATCTTGTCTATCTTACAAATGCCAGGAGGTGTTCCAGTAGCTACGGTAGCATTAAATGGTGCTAAAAATGCTGGTTTATTGGCTGCTCAAATTATTGGAAGTTTTGATGCTAAAATTGGCGCTGCAATGGATGCCTATAAATTAAATCTAGAATCCGAGGTATTGACCAAGGTAGAAAAAATGAAAGAGAATTGGAATAATGAGTTTGATAAATAACCTAAATAAGGTACAATAAAATTACAGAGCCGACTTCTCAATATTAATTATTGAAAAGTTGGCTTTTGTTTTTGATGAATTTTCCATAATCACGTTTACCCAGTCCCAACCATATTCCCCTACCCATTCTGCAAAATTCTCCACCCTTTCTTGTAAATTATTAGTAGGGAACAATTCGCCCTTGATGTTATGAATTCGACTTATAGAAGTATGCTGTTTGCGTTTTTCGGCACGGATCATTTTTTTCTCAAGTAATGCTAATTTTTTTTGCGCTTGAATAGACAAGTTTAATGCATGATCTCCTAAAGAGGCGTCAATCTTAATTACATCTTCTTGTATAGTCCCATACAATTTGTTTAAGGAAGCAATATGCGTTGTTAAATCTAAATTTTGGTTCGCTTGCTTTTTAACATATTCCACTTCTAAGTCTAAGATAGGTTTAAACAGATCAGTCATCTCAAATCCTAATAAATCCCATTGACTACTTTGCTTTTCCTTGATAAATAAAAATGAATTACGCAAAAGCAGCACTGGATAATGCACCGCTGCAGCTTCAAAAACATTTTTTAGCTCCATCCAATAAGCAAGCTCACCTCCACCGCCCACAAATACAATACCTGGCAAAATAGTTTCCTGGTACAAGCCCCTTAAAATAACATTTGGGCTAAACCTTTCTGGGTATTGTTTAAGTTCTTCTAAAATTTGATCCTGTGTGAAAGTAATATTTGTATCAACAATCGTAAACTGATCCCCTTGCTTATCAATTCGGGCACGAATGCCCTCCTTCAAATAAAACAAATTAATGGATCTGCCTTCTGACTGAACATGGTATTCGGCTTTTAACTTAGTTAAGGTAGGCTGAATGGTCTGATGTGAAAACTGAGTTGTCAATTCTTGTTCCATTATTTTTGTAAATAATGATTTTAAATTAACATCATCTGGCTGCACAACTACTAATCCATATTTTCCAAAATAAGCATGCACTAAATATAAAGTGGCTTCAATGATTGTATTACCTTTTTGGTAAGCTTGTTTAAGTATCTCCAAAGCTTGTTTTCCAGCAGGCTTTACCGCCCAATACCCTTCTATGTTTTGCAACAATTGTAATAAGGCATCGTCTACTTTCATTCTTCCAATAGCGCCTGTTTGTTTCGTTTTCCATTGTTGCGTAACACCTCCCAGATTAAAACTTCCTACTTCGTCTAAATCCGCATCCTCAGATCCCATATAGTAAACGGGCACAAAATTGTATTCAGGGAATTGCTTTTTATAATCCGAAGCCAATTGTATTGCTTGGATAATTTTATAAAAAAAATACAAAGGGCCTGTAAATAAATTAGGTTGATGCGCAGTGGTTACGACAAAAGTGTTTTCTTGCTCTAATAATTTTACATTGGCATTTACCGCATCATAAACAATGGAATGATTTGATTTTGTTTGAGCAGCCAATTGATCATATTGCTTTTGTAAAACTTGCACCAAAACCTTTCTATTCGTTGGATATTTTTTTCGCTGTGCTATGGCTTTTTCAACTCCTTCAATGTTGGGTGTATAGTTTACAAAACTTTGTGCAGTTCCTTTTGATTCAATATAATCATTCACCAAAGGCGTAAACACACCAGTGGCCCTATAAGGAATATGCGTTGTTTTAAAATTCATTAGTTGTTAAATCTTTCAGGACTGTAATGACTAATGTCAATGCTAGTGGGTTGTTCATTTACTATTTCTGATACCAACTTACCTGTACCAGCGCCTAAGCTTAATCCTACCATAGCATGTCCGGTAGCCATGACTAGATTGTTCCATTTTTTTGTTCTTCCAAGATAAGGCAAACCATCTGCAGAGCAAGGTCTATAGCCATACCATACTTTATCTAATGTAGGAACAGGTATATCAAAATCTGGATAGAAATTTTTTACTGCTTTAATGATACCAACAACTCTGTTTAACTGTGGAGCCGAATCGGTGGTGGTTATTTCCATTGTACCACCAAAGCGCATTTTATTACCATCCATAGGCGTGAGTGCTACCCTGCCTTCTACCAATACCGATGGATAATTGGTTTGATAAGGTGAATCTTCGATAGTGATTGAATAGCCACGGCCTGGCATCAATAATAAATCCATGTCTAATTTTTTAGCCAACTCTCTACTCCATGAACCTGTTGCTATCACCACTGCATCCGCTTTGTATTTATTAGTTTCCGTAAGCACGGCAGTTATTTTTCCAGCGGTCTTTTCAAAACTCATTACTTGTTCGTTGGTTTTAAAAATCACTCCTTTGCTTTTTAAATCTGCAATCAATTGCTGCATTAATTTATTGGGATACAAGTGACCATCACATGCAAAATGAATGGCCCCAATGGCATTTATTTTATGATTCGGTTCTAATGCAAATAATTCTTGTTGATTTAAAAGCTTTGTATCGGTTAAACCAATCTCATGTGCTTTATGGACTAAATGCGAAGCATGCTCCGCCGCTTTTTCTGTTTGAAAAATTTCCAATAATCCATTGTGCTCGTAGGCAAATTTAAATTGAGGTAAACTTTCCCAATGACCATACCATTTTTTGGAGAGTAAGGCATAATCTCTTAAAGGGATGGCTGCTTTTTCTACATTTTCTGCAGTGGCCATTTTCATAAACTTAAGCCCCCATTTAATTAAGCTTAGGTCTAATCTTGGTTTTACATAAAAAGGACTTTGCGGATTCAACATCCACTTTAAACCTTGTTTTACAATACCTGGTGTTGCCAATGGAACAAAATGACTTGGACATACATAACCTGCATTGCCATAAGAACAACTATTGGTCATATCTGTTTGATCAATTACCGTTACTTGGTGTCCTGATTCTTGTAAAAAATAAGCACTACTTAAACCTACAATTCCACCGCCAACTACAATTACTTCCATAAAATTTATTGTAAAGCAAATTTCGTAAAAAATGTGCGCATAATCCCAATAAAAGTAAAGGATTATTTAAATAAATAAGGGCTAAACTACCTGAAAACCATTCGCATAAGGGTCATCCTTGGCATCAATAGATATAGTATTAAATCCTACTATCTTCGCCCAGCCTTCAATAGATGGGATGATGGCTAATTTTTCACCAATGGTGGTGGTTGCTTCTACTTTTCCAATAAACACAGAACCTATAATGCTCTCATGCAAAAAGGGCTCTCCCACTTTTAATTTTCCCTTCGCATGCCAATGGGCCAAACGAGCAGATGTACCCGTACCGCAAGGGGATCTGTCAATTGCTTTATCGCCATAAAAAACAGCATTGCGTGCTGTATTTTTTTCATCCAATACCTTACCCGTCCACAAAAGATGAGAACATCCATTAATGGTTGGATCATTGGGATGAACAAATGAATGCAATTCGTTAATTCTCTTTCTTACTACAGGACTCCATGCAATCAATTGACCAGCCGTGTAATTTTCAATTCCTTTAAAATTTTCTTGCACTTCTACAATGGCATAATAATTTCCTCCATAACATACATCAATATTCAACAACCCTAAATCGGGGCATTCCACCTGAATGTTTTCGGCAGCCATAAAAGAAGGCACATTGGTTAATTTTACAGAACTAACCTTATCCCCCTTCATGGTATATTCAATTTGTACTAAGCCAGCGGGTGCTTCCATTCTAATTTTACCTGGCACTTTTGGATGTATTAAACCCGCTTCAATGGCAACCGTTATGGTTCCAATGGTACCATGACCACACATTGGTAAACAGCCGCTGGTTTCTATAAACAACACCGCCACATCATTAGCAGGATCATGTGGTGGATATAAAATACTTCCACTCATCATATCGTGGCCACGTGGTTCAAACATGAGGCCTTTTCTTATCCAGTCAAATTCCTTTAAAAAATGTTGGCGTTTTTCGCTCATGGTCTTGCCTTCTAAAGCAGGGCCCCCTTTCACTACCACACGAACTGGATTGCCGCAGGTGTGCGCATCAATACATTCAAATACAGATCCTGATAAAGTATAGGATCCAAAATTTTCTACGCTTATAGGTTTTGTAGTAGCCATGAGATAAATTTAAACTGATTCTTTAGTCAATTGGCCATTTACTTTTCTCCAAATACTTAAAGTATTATTATTTTGTAAAGCCAATGGCAATAAATGATTAGGCCAGTTTTGAAAAGAGATAGGACGCAACCATCTTTTTACTGCATTTACACCAACAGCAGTAAAACGACTATCGGTAGTGGCAGGATAAGGACCTCCATGCACCATGCTATCACACACTTCAACGCCAGTAGGTACACCATTGATTAATACACGTCCTGCGATGCTTAAAGCCAAGTTCAATAATTCGGGATGATTCGCAAAATCTTGATCTGTACCCATGATAGTAGTAGAAATTTGTCCATGTACACTTTTCCAAACTTGTTTAAGTTGTTCTATGGAACTACATTCAATTAAGATGGAGTAAGGGCCAAAAACTTCTTCGGACAAACTTGGATTATTTAAAAAAGTAGTTGCATCAACCGAAGTCAATACCGGAAAACCATTATTTGAAGTAGGTGTATTTGTTGTTAAACAAGTAATGCCTTTTTGAGCAAGTGCATGGGTGCTGTTTTTAAAATAAGATGCTTGAATTCCATCATGCAACATTGCTGCTGGAGCAATAGAACTCATTTCAGTAGCAAGCGTAGTTGAAAAAGAAGTTAAGGCTTCGCTCTTTACTCCCATTAATATACCTGGATTCGTACAAAATTGACCCATCCCTAAAGTAATAGAGCCTGCATAATTTTTTGCGATACCTGCTGCATCTTTTGTTAAAGCATCTTCTAATAATACAACCGGATTCACACTTCCCATTTCAGAAAAAACAGGAATTGGATTGATTCTGCTGCTTGCATAATCAAGTAAAGCACGTCCACCCGTTCTTGAACCAGTGAAACCCACTGCTGTAATCGCATCTGCTTGTACTAAACTTTTTCCAGTTTCAAAATCAGTTGTGGTAACATGATGAAAAACATGGGCAGGCATTTGATTCGTTTCCGCTGCTTGTTGTATAGCTGCTGCCACTAAAGTTGATGTCGCTAAGTGTCCTGGATGTGCTTTTACAATAACGCTACATCCTACTGCTAATGCGCTTGCGGTATCTCCTCCTGCTGTGGAATAAGCAAAAGGAAAATTGCTTGCACCAAATACCACAACCGGACCTAATGGATGCATCATTTGTCTAATATCGGGCTTAGGGGGTGTCTTGGTTGGAATAGCTGTATCAATACTAGCTTCTACATAATCACCTTGTTTTAACATGGTCGCAAACATACGTAGTTGAAAACAAGTACGTCCTCTTTCTCCAGTCAAACGAGCTAAAGGTAAATTGGTTTCCTTATTGGCTTGCTCTAATAAAGTATCTCCTAAAGCTTCAATATTGTTTGCAATGGTTTCTAAAAACGCAGCTCTTTGCAAAGGGGTGGTCATAGAATACTGCTCAAAAGCAATCGCTGCTTTATTGGTAATTTCAGAAATGCTACTCATTAGATGGCTTGTTGTATAATTTATAAACTATGAAACTCAGGAAGGGTTGGTCTGTTTTTTACTCCAGTATCAATAATAGATTCAATTCTTTTTCTTTCTTCTCCTTCTAGTATTAATCTTGGTCTTCTTACTGTTTCAGAACCAATACCCGTTTTAGACTCAGCAAATTTGATGTATTGTACCAACTTAGCATGAATGTCTAATTCTAACAAAGGCATAAACCATCTGTAAATTTCAGTGGCTTCAGCAATTTTACCTGCTTTTGCTAATTTGAAAATGGCTACAGTTTCTGCAGGGAAAGCGCAAACCAATCCTGCTACCCAACCATCTGCACCTAATAATAATTCTTCTAAAGCCAAAGTATCTACGCCACACAAAATGCGAAATCTATCCCCAAATGCATTGCGCATTCTAGTTACATTCGTCACATCTCTTGTAGATTCTTTCACCGCCTGAATGCTTGGCACTTTTGCTAATTCAGCAAACATATCAATGGTTACATCCACTTTGTAATCAACAGGATTATTATAAATCATGATGGGTAAAGAAGTACTTGCCGCGATATCTTTAAAATATTGTACCGTTTCACGATGATCCGATTTGTAACGCATTGGAGGCAATAACATCAATCCTTTTGCACCCCAGTTTTCTGCATCTTTAGCACATTGAATGGCCACACTGGTACTGCCTTCTGCAATGTTAATGACAACAGGCACTTTACCATCCACTAATTTAATTGTTTCTTTTACTAAGATTTCTTTTTCGGCGTTGGTCAATACACTTGCTTCACCTAAGGTGCCGCCCAATATAATACCGTTCACACCTGCAGCCAATTGCGCTTTAATATTTACAGTAAATAAATCTAAATCTAAAGTATCCTTATCGGTAAACTTTGTTGTTACTGCGGGGAATACCCCTTTCCAATCTATTGCCATAACATATTAATTTTTGTATTAAAATAGGAATTAAAAATAACGAAAAATAACGAATAAAAAGAACCATTGATCAATGAATTAGTCCACCAATTCTCCTTCTAAATCATAGTCATAGGCTTTGGTTATTTTAACTAACACAAAGTCTCCTGGCTTCAAACGTTTTGTAGTATTGATCACTACTTCGTTATCTACCTCAACACTATCAAATTCGGTACGACCTAAATACCTTCCTGCTTCTTTTTTATCTACCAATACTTTTAAAACCAATCCCTCCTTAGCTTGGTTTCTAGCCAAGCTAATTTCCTGCTGTACTTCCATAATTTCTTCGGCACGTCTTTGCTTTTCTGCAGCGGGCACATCGTCCACTAAATCATGTGCTGAAGTATTTTCTTCGTGACTATAAGTGAATATACCCACTCTGTCAAACTGATGCTCAATTAAGAATTCTTTTAACTCTTCTATATCTTCTAATGTCTCTCCAGGGAAGCCTGCAATTAATGTAGTACGAATGGCAATGCCCGGAACGCGCTTGCGAATTTCTTGAATCAATTCACCCATTTCCTCTCTCGTAATATTACGTTTCATGGCTGCCAACATATTATTACTTGCATGTTGTAATGGAATGTCTATGTATTTACAAATATTGTCTCGCTCTCTCATTACATCCAATATTTCTAAAGGAAACTTACTAGGATAGGCATAATGTAAACGTATCCACTCCAAACCTTTTACATCGGCTAATGCATTTAATAAATCGGGCAAGGCTCTTTTTTTATAAATATCTAAACCATAATAAGTTAACTCCTGCGCAATCAACATTACTTCCTTCACTCCTTTTTTAACTAGGCCTTCTGCTTCTGCCAGTAATTGCTCAATGGTTTTACTTACATGCTGTCCTCTCATTAAAGGAATGGCGCAGAAAGAGCAAGTTCTGTTACAGCCTTCACTAATTTTTAAATAAGCATAATGCGAAGGCGTACTTAATAATCTTTCTCCTAATAATTCCGCTTTGTAATCGGCGTTTAATTGATTCAACATTAAAGGCAATTCCATGGTGCCAAACCAAGCATCTACTTCTGGAATTTCTAAAGCTAAATCTGTTCTATATCTTTCACTCAAACAACCCGTAACATATACTTTATCTAATTTTCCTTTTTTCTTTAAAGCCACTTGATCCAATATCGTATTGACGCTCTCT
>CAINFN010000093.1 GCA_903848125.1 uncultured Bacteroidota bacterium | reverse complement strand
CCTTTTTGTTTTTGATGGTATACAAAAGTGGTTCCCTCTTCTTGTTCTAAAGTTCCATAACCAATAAATTGATCTACGTTTTCGTCAGATTGTTTTTTATCAATCGTTTTAACCCCTTGTAAATTTCCTTTTTTGTCAAAAGACAACAAGGCGATTGAATTAGCCGAATAGGTAACACTAGGATAGCCAAAAGAGGCATAAGGATTCATCCACCTGTTAAACATAAATGAATTCATGCCCCATCCAAATCTGGCCCAAGGATAAAAGCCAAAAGGTCTGTTCCAGTAATTGAACATAAAGGGACTGTAAAATGCCCCTCCATAAAAATAGTCCCATCTAGAAAAAGCGCCCCTATTGGAATAAGACTCCACCGCTTCTGCCACTGCAACATAACTTCCATCGGCTTGTGTACTAATTCTATCCAAATAAAATAAATCAAATGCATCTTTCAAATTTCTTTTACTTGATACCATTGCTCTTGTTGCATCGGTAAATCGATTCGAATTAGTGAGCACTTCTTTCTTTGCATTGATATCCCATACATAAGAATACAAACCTTCTATATTTCCTTTTTTAGAAGTAGCATAAAATGAATTTAAAATTACTTGACCCGCTTTATTATCTATTTTTAATCTAATGTCATCTAATAATAAACTATAATTAACCATAGGCGACTCAATCACTTCAGCTCCACTTGCCGCCAAATACAATAAACTTACCGCTGGGGCTTGATTTAATTGTGTAGTATTTCTAAGACAAAATAAATTTCCATTATTATCTAATGCAAAATCAGACAAGTTACTTTTTTTATTTTGCCCATTGACACTTATTTCAGATGCATTGATGGTTTCAAAATTTTTATTCAAGACCACCGTTTTTACTTTAATGGAATTGGCATGGGTGGTATTGACGCTAAACAAAACCATTTTTTCACGATCGTCACTTTGTAATAAGTTAAAAACTTTTGCTCTTGAACCCGGTCTAATACCAGTTGCATTATCAATAATAGTAGGCGTTCCCACTAAATTACCTTCGCTGTTTAACATAGCAACAGCCGCATACACCGTAGTGTTATTTTGAAATTGATAAAAAACATACGCTTTGTCCGAATAAGTGACAAACTCAATACCATTTAAATTAGTTGTTTTAACAAAAGCCAAATCGTTTTGTTTCACAATTTGCATTTGATCATTGTACTGGACAATAGTAGCAACGCCTCCAATATTTTTATAAATCCAATAATGATTGGCTACCTTACCAAGTACTTCATATTGCATTTCTTCTTTGTCGGTTTTTTCAATGGGTGCAATGGTATATGACTGGGCTATACAAAATTGCATTCCTAATAAAACGCAAACCGAAAAGCTTAAAAAATATTTTTTCATAGGTGTCAATTTTATACACAAATTTAATGCTTTAATTACATTGGAATAGCCCCCTTTTAAATTTAACAATGCTTTGATACAGCTATTTAAGCCTCTATTAAGTCAACCCCCTTTTCTAACACAGACAGGGTATAGATTTGACCCTGTTTAATAGCTAAATTTTCTAAGCCATGGCTAATAGGAAAGTCAAAACAGATAGGTATGGCTAAATTGGAAATATGTGCTGCTATCATTTCATAAGCAGTTGCCCCAAAATCGGAAGCATCGTCTTTCATATCAGTAAAGCCGCCAATGATGATGCCTTTGCATTGCTTAAATAAACCCGCATTCTTGCATTGTATCATTAACCTATCAATATTGTAATGATGTTCGCTTACATCTTCTATAAATACAATTTTTCCTGATGTCTCCATTGCATTTTTTGAACCAATTAAGTGCGCTATCATGCATAAATTACCACCTATAATTGGCGCTTGTACAGTGCCCCATTTATTAAAAACATGAGCAGCTGCTTGGTAATGTGTAGCATTGCCTTCCATCGTATTTTTAAGTGACTGAATGTACTTTTCACCCACCTCTCCTTTATTAAAAGCAGCCGCCATTGGCCCATGAATACTCATGCAATTTTGCTTTTGTAATGCTGCATGTAATACTGTTATATCACTAAATCCAATGACCCATTTAGGATGGGCATTAAATTTTGTAAAATCAAGTTCATTGACTATCCTACTCATTCCATATCCACCCCTGGCGCAAACTATCGCCTTAATGTTATCATCATCCAACATGGTCTGCAAATCAAGGGCCCTTTCGCCATCCGTAGCGGAAAAAGCGTCTTTTTTAGTGCCCACTGTTTTACCCAATTTTACCTCATAGCCCCATTTTTCAAGGGTTTGGATACAATTTTGCACTTTTTCTAGGGGTATAGAACCTGCTGGGCAAACCAGGCCAATAGTGTCTCCCTGTTTGATATTAGGCGGTTGAATCATACCACAATATTAAGTACTTTTGCAACAATGAACACGCCTAAACGATATTTGATTACCGCAGCCCTGCCCTATGCCAACGGGCTAAAACATATTGGTCACTTAGCTGGTGCTTATTTGCCAGCAGATATTTATGTCCGCTACTTAAAAGCGCAGAAAAGAGACGTTGTTTTTGTATGTGGTAGCGATGAACACGGAACCGCTATTCCCATTCAAGCTACCAAGGAAGGAACTACCGCTCAAGCTATTATAGATAAATACCATCCTATTATTGAACAAAATTTTAAGGACCTAGGTATTGAGTTTGATATTTACCACCGCACCAGTGACCCTTTGCACCACCAAACTGCCAGTGATTTTTTTAAAGATTTGGAAGCCAAAGGCGATTTAGAAACAAAGACCACGCAACAATATTTTGACGAAGCAAGTCAAACTTTTTTAGCAGACAGGTATATTAAAGGCACCTGCCCTAATTGTGGACACAATGAAGCCTATGGAGATCAGTGTGAAAAATGTGGCAAGAGTTTAAGCCCTGAAGAATTAATAAATCCCGTAAGTACATTAAGTGGGAATGCCCCTATTAAAAAAGAAACGACGCATTGGTACTTGCCACTAAATAAACATGAAGATTTTTTACGTGAATGGATTTTAAACGATCATGCAAAAGACTGGAGAGCTGCAGTAGTAGGTCAATGTAAAAGTTGGATAGATGGTGGATTACAACCTAGAGCAGTGACCCGCGATTTGGACTGGGGCGTGAAAGTACCGCTGGCAAGTGGCGCTGGAAAAGTTTTATATGTTTGGTTTGATGCCCCTATTGGGTATATAAGCGCCACTAAACAATGGGCTTTAAATACTGGAAAAGATTGGACTCCTTATTGGAATGATAAAGACACTAAATTGGTTCATTTCATAGGAAAAGACAATATCGTTTTTCATTGTATTATTTTTCCAATCATGTTAAAATTGCATGGCAATATTTTACCAGAAAATGTACCTGCCAATGAGTTCATGAATTTAGAAGGGGATAAAATGAGTACTTCAAAAGGTTGGAGTATTGAAATGGATGACTATATCAATAAATGGATTAAAAAAGACAATGGCGGCAATGGCCTTGCCGATAGTTTGCGTTTTTATCTTACAGCCATTGCGCCAGAATCTAAGGATAGCGAATTTACTTGGAAAGGATTTCAAGAATCGGTGAATGGAGAGCTGGTAAGCATATTCGCTAATTTTGTGAATAGAACCTGGGTGTTGATGCATAAATTATGCAAAGGAAAAGTACCTCCTATTCATACTGAATTATTGGATGACGAAGACCAAGCAATTTTAATTAGCGTCAAAGAAAGCAAAGAAAAAATTACGGAATTATTAGAGCAGTATAAATTTAGGGAAGCACAGTTTGAGGTCATTAACCTTGCTAGAATTGGTAATCAATACATGCAGAAAAAAGAACCTTGGATTGTATTTAAGCAGCTAGATACCGATCCTACGGCACAAGCAAAGATTGATAATTGTATGCATGCTTGCTTACAATTATGCGCCAATCTTGCCATTTTAATCAACCCCTTTTTACCTTTCACCGCTAAAAAAATGTGCTACATGATGAAAGTAGTAGATAGAATGTTAGCATGGGAAAATGCAGGTGGCTTTAACTTATTAAAAGTGGGCTATAGCTTACGACCACCTGAATTATTATTTAGAAAAATTGAAGACGAAGAAATAGAAGCAGAACTAACTCAGTTGCGTAGCAACTTAACAGCAAAAAAAAGTACGATGGATAGCAACCCAGTAAGCCCTTCTGATGCAAATGAAAAAAACCTGAAGCCAGAAATTGTTTTTGATGATTTTGGTAAAATAGATTTGCGCGTAGGCACCATTATCGATGCCAAGAAAGTAGAAAAGGCAGATAAATTACTTCAACTAGAAGTTGATCTTGGTTCAGAAAAGAGAACCATCTTATCTGGTATTGCCATGCACTTTGAGCCCGCTGCCATTGTGGGTAAGCAAGTAGTGGTGGTAGCTAATTTAGCCCCTCGTAAAATGCGCGGTGTGGAAAGCAAGGGGATGATATTAATGGCCGAAGATGCGAATGGCAAATTATATTTTGTGCAACCTAGCGAAGCCATTGCATCTGGAAGTACGATTTC
Organism: uncultured Bacteroidota bacterium; assembly: GCA_903848125.1. Classification (GTDB taxonomy): domain Bacteria; phylum Bacteroidota; class Bacteroidia; order Chitinophagales; family Chitinophagaceae; genus Sediminibacterium. The sequence goes on along the minus strand of CAINFN010000093.1, from coordinate 217 downwards.
ATAAATTCTTAAATAGAGCGAGAAAAACAAAGGCCCCAAAAATTGGAGCCTTTGTTTTTGACAAGAAGACAAGAATAGTGTCATTGCTAATACTCGGTGCATCTCAGATATCAGCTTCCAAACGAATTCAATCGTCATTTATTGATCAGCTGACGGGTAATCGTTTCTCATCACAGTTGTTTGATCTGGTTTCTCAAGCGAGACAATAGCACGCCAT
>CAINFN010000092.1 GCA_903848125.1 uncultured Bacteroidota bacterium | reverse complement strand
TATATTATAATATATAATATATTGTATACCAATAATTTATACTCAATATAGGGCAAAACCTAGGTCGAGAAATGGCTATTATCAGATCGTAATAAATAGTGTAATAGAAAATTTAATTAATCTTGTTAATTATCATCTGAAGGCCCTGAACTTCAATAATAATTTCTTCAAAGGAAGGTGGTTCTCCATAAATCATTTCAGCTCTCATAATTTCATAGTCCTTCCTCAAAGCTTCTAATATACCTGCACTAGGAATGAGATTTAAACTTCCTCTTTTAAGGGTGTTGTAGTCGAATCTTTTTAGTCTAGAATAATTTATTCTGTGTTCAATTATATCACCAATAAATGCATCGTCCATTAATGTTGATTGGGTAAAATCTTGCTTGCTTAATTGATATAAATCGTAATAGTGTCGAGACATACGATCTGTTCTCATTTTATCAAACTCTTCTCGGTTGTATTCTTCATGTAACAAAAGCATTTTTTCAATCAAAGTTCGTTGCGGTAAAATAGTTAGTATTTCATAGTCTTCCTCTAAATAATTATCATTTGAAAAATGAGTGGATAACAATGAATTCATCTTACGTTTAGCACTTGGATCTTTAAGTGAACGAACGCTAAATTCAATTTTAACTCTATCTGGCAAATATGGATTTGGCTCAAAAAGTGATACATAGTTTACATATAAAGTTTGTGGATCCGTATCAGGCATATCAGGTCGAACAGGCTTTGCATCAATTGAATAAAGATTTTCGGGAACTTGAATATTTTTAAATTCTTCTTTTAAAGATTCTAGTAATTCATTGGAAGTAAAGGAGCAACCTGCTCTTCTCAATTGCTCTACAAATGTTTTAGAAGGTGCATCCACATAATCAATGCCCATTGCTTCTGAGCTTAAAGAAATATCAATATCTTCCGAAAATCTATTTATCAGTTGCCATCCTTTACTTAAAGATGTTCCACCTTTAAAAGCGAAGTGTTTTGAATAAGGTGTTTTAAAAACAAGTTTAAGGGTTAGTGTAACCCACCAATCTTTCTCTAATGCTTTTGCAGAAATTCCCGAAATTCTAGATGCTTCATTAATTGAAATTAATCTAGAAGCATTGTTTAAATTTTTTAACCAGCCTATCATTACGCGGGATTTAAAATGTTTTTAATTATAAAGTCACTCACTTTTGCCGGGGCTAATCGAAGGTTATACTTTAGGTTTTCAGGACTATCTTTTTTTATGAGCATCTGAATATGATCTAATTGTGCTGGTGATATAGTTTTTAAATCAAGTTCTTCTAATCCTAGAAATAGTAAGCTGGTAATCTCTCCTTTCATAGAAAGTTTTTTAGCTGTAGTTGACTTAAAAATGATGGCACTCTTTCCTATCTGTATTTTTTTTGAATGCCCTGTAGTAAGAAAAACAAGCCGCATTGGAACTTGGGTTGATAAACCCACTTTATTCAAAGCATTTTGTCCCGAAGGCTTAATTTTAACATGATCTTTTTTGGCCAATATATCCGCTATCTGTTCTATCGAAGGCAATACTTTTCCAAATACTTTATCATATTTAGGTATAACATAAATTCCCTGGCCCATTCTTTCAACTCTTCTGGTTTCTACAAGCCTAGAAAGCGCTTTTCGTATAGCCGTAGAAGTACCAATATCCTTAAAATCAGATGGCAAAAAGACATCACCAGGTTTTAGTCTGCCAATTTTTAATTCTATAGTATTGTTAACCGAAGCGTTCATAACACAAATTTAGTCTCAATTTTGATATATTGGACTACTTTTGTCACAATTTTTAAAATATTTGTGACATTAATTAAAGTCTGAATTGTAATTAGGATGGTTTAATCAATAATTTGATATTAAGTAGTGTCTAAAGTGCGGTCACGAAACGGTGTTTTTAGATTGTAGCAAATTAGTGTGGACCAAGACCTACTTTCGTTATAAACTATTGAATATCAATTATTTATAAGACCGTGCGCGTTGTATCATTTACCCCAAAAAATAATTTTTTAACCCGTACTAAATTAGGTTATAAAATGAGTACGGGCTTGATGTTTTTGGAAATAATACGGGAGGTTAAAATTGAGTCGTAGTAAATACTTTAGTTGCAACATTTACATTTGACTACGCACTATACAACACTTTTTTTATCCCAAAAATGTCCTTATTTCAGGAAATACTAGCAACTGGTTTTCCTTGCATGCTCTCATTCACCAAATGACTTAAGAATTCTACAAAAGGCAAAATATTTAAATTCACACTTGCCTCCTCTAATGATTTCATATACTTACTTCTTTGTTGAACCGGTATCACTGTCCATGGATATCCTCCAGATGCAAGCATTAAATTCATAATGAATCTTCCCATTCTACCATTACCATCCATATAAGGATGAATAAATACAAAAATAAAATGTCCTAAAACAGCCCTCACCGATGCTTCACTTTCCTCTGCTAATAATTCCATTAACACAGGCATCGCATCTCTAACAGCTTCACTATTTAATGGAACATGCATTGAATTTGTAATATACACTTGATGACTTCTGTACCCAGCTAAATCGGCTGGCTTTAATAAACCCGAAACAACACTCGGACCAAATAATGCACGATACCAATCTCCATGGTCATTATCTAATACTTCACCGGCATTGTCTCCAGTTAATACTTTACGGATACTTTTTTCTACCATTTGAAATGCATCCCAATAACCTTTAGCTGCCATTGCATCTCTTTGTTTACTATCCCCATCGTTGTCTTTTGCATTCCAACTTCCGTTTCTAACACGATCAATTAACTCCGGTGTTACTTGATATCGCTCAATTGATAAAGAGTGGTAGGCATCTGTAACATAAATCTCTTTAACACTGCTAATATATTTATCTATGTTTTTTGGCACACCTGGAGCAGCAGGAAATTTTTCAAGAACCACTTTTCTAAAATCCGACCACATTATTCTTATACGATTTGCATAAGGCGATGCATCTTTTGAAGAAAATGAAATATTCAAATGATCATTAAATGGATCTAACTCACGAACATCATAACCAACACCCTGCATTGTTTTAATAATATCATCGGCAATTTTATCTTTTTTAATATTCCTGAAAGCACCGGCAAGCCTACCGGCAATAATTGATTGCCCACCAGATAATAATATACTTAAGATATCAGCAGATGTTTTTACAAGCGATAATGCTGTACGCAT
>CAINFN010000091.1 GCA_903848125.1 uncultured Bacteroidota bacterium | reverse complement strand
TCAAATTTAATTTTTTTAAACAATATGGTATACAAACCCATCAATAATAAAAAAGCCGCACCCGCCATCGCAATCATTGCCTTATGAGTTAATAAAATAGCAAATAGGGTAGTAAATATATTACAAATAGTAAGTAGGGTAATGTCACTTGCAGACACGCCGGCAACAAAAATATAGCCAGCCTTTCTGCCATTCGTTAAGCTTTGTTTTAAAATGGCAAAAATTACAGGACCAATAGAAATACTTAATAAAAACCCAAGGAGCAATCCCTTTAATAGTGGTGCAATCATGTTATATACTTGAAATAAACAACTTCCAATCCCTTAAGAGATCACCCTTGATTACCCTTGGAAACTTATGCTGACCACCAATTTTACCCTTGGTTTTAAGAAACGTCATAAACACTTCTTCTTTTAATACAGTGACTGAAATCTCTTTTAATGCTGATTTTCTTTCAATGGCATAATCGTCATTTAATTCAATTAGTTTTTCGTCAATTTTATTTGCTAACAAATTGATATTTATATTTTGATCACATGCAATATACCAATGATGCCCAAAAAAACTACCCACGGGAACGCCCGAGACGCAGTATTCCGGAATAGATAAATTTAATTCCTCACTCACCAATTGAATGGCTTTATTCATATTATCTACACTTAAATGTTCACCAACTAAACTTAAAAAATGTTTAGTTCTACCTGTTATAATAATTTCCGCATTGTTTTTATCAATAAAACGAACGGTATCTCCAATTAAATAACGCCATGCACCAGCTGTAGTACTAATTAAAATGGCATAATCTTTTCCCTCCTCAATCTCATGAATTAAAAGGGTTTCCGGATTTTCTATCATGTCTCCATTCGCATCAAAATTAATATCGTCAAAAGGAACAAACTCGAAAAAGATATGTTGGTTAAAAGAAAGTTTCATTCCTTTCGCACCCTGCTTGTCCTGCCAAGCAATAAAACCTTCACTTGCCAAATAGGTTTCTACATAAGCTATTGGTTTTCCTAATAATTTTTCAAATCCGTGTTTATAAGGTTCAAAACTTACACCTCCGTGAACAAAAAAAGCTAGATTAGGCCAAATCTCATGAATATTATTTAATTTATATTTTTCGATCACCATTTCAATACACATTTGAATCCAAGCTGGTAAGCCTACAATAAATCCAATATCCCATTGAGGCGCTTTTTCTACAATCTCAATTAATTTTTTATTCCAATCTCTTTCTTTTGCTATTTTTTTTCCTGGCTTATAAAAGGGCTGAAACCAAAAAGGTGCTTTTTTGGCTGTAATACCGCTTAAATCACCAGCATAATATCCAGGTCCTTTTTGTAAATCGGTACTACCACCAAGTGTTAGCCACCCTTTTCCAATAGAGGCAAGCGGTACATCTTGATAATTAAACAAGCTTATTAGTTGTTTAATCATAATAATTTTATTGCCTCTTAATAAGTCGTTGGTGATAGGAATGTATTTACTTGCCGACTCGCTTGTACCACTACTTAATGCAAAATATTTTATTTTACCTGGCCAGCAAATATCTTGTTTGCCTTCTAGCGTTAAATGCCACCAATCATTATAAATTTTATTGTAATTATAAGTGGGCACATTATTTTGAAAGGTCTTACCCGGGTGCTTACTCAGTAAAATTTCATTGAAATGAAAGGCTTGCCCAAAGGCCGTATATCTAGCGCGGCGCAATAGTTTCTTTAGCACACGCAATTGGGCTCTTTTGGGACTTCTTGGTGGAATTCCTAAGGCTTTGTTTATATTTTTCGGCAAGTTAATCTCAAAAATAGGCATCTACAGATTCGGGTTTAATTTTTAAAAGATTATCTGCAAAAATAGGAATGTTATTCGAGCAAACGAACCTACTTTTGCCTATGATTAAAAATACATTATTAAACGCAGTAGAGGAAGGAGGCAAGGTATTACAACAGTTTTTTAACGGTTCTTTTACAATCGAAAGCAAGAGTTCTTTAAACGACTTGGTTACCGAAGCTGACCATGCTTCCGAAAAAGCAATTTTTAAAGTGATTCAAGACGCTTTTCCAACCCATTTTATTTTAAGTGAAGAAACAGGAGAAATTAAACAGGAATCAAATATTAAGTGGATTATTGATCCCATTGATGGTACCATTAATTTTGCCAATGGAATCCCAATTTGTTGTGTAAGCATAGGTGTAGAAGAAAATGGTAAGATGATTTTAGGTGCCGTATACAATCCTATGATGAACGAACTTTTTGTAGCAGAGCGCGGTAAGGGTGCTACTTTAAACGGAAAAAAAATACAAGTAAGCACAAAAGATAATTTGTTAAGTAGTTGTTTGGTTACTGGATTTCCCTATCAATATTTAGATGCAGCCAATGGCCCACTTCAAATTTTTGATAAGTTAATACGTAAAGCCATTCCTGTAAGAAGATTGGGAAGCGCAGCGATTGATTTGTGTTGGACTGCTGCAGGAAGATTTGATGGATTTTACGAACACAAACTACAAGCATGGGACAGCGCTGCTGGATTTTTAATGGTAGAAGAAGCGGGAGGTAAAGTAACCGACTTGGGTGGGAACCCCTACAGCCCTTACCAACCGGGCATTATAGCTACTAATGGAAAAATACATGATCAATTATTAGCCGTAATTAAAGGCGGAAATTTATAAATTATTTTATGTCAACAGAAAGAACAGAAATAGACAAATTAGGTGAGTTTGGTTTAATAGATCATCTCACCGAAAATTTTGAAACACAAAATGCCTCTACTATTTTATCCATAGGTGATGATGCAGGGGTAATAGACCACTTTGGAAAACAAACAGTCATCACCACAGATTTACTTATCGAAGGCGTACATTTTGATTTAATGTATACACCCTTGAAGCACCTAGGTTACAAGTCGGTGGTGGTAAATTTAAGTGATATCTATGCCATGAATGCGCAACCAACACAAATCACTTTAAGCATTGCTTTTAGCAATCGTTTTAGTTTAGAAGCCCTTGAAGAATTTTATGAAGGCGTAAATATTGCTTGTGAAAAGTACAATGTAGATTTAATTGGTGGAGACACTTCTACTTCTCAAAAAGGATTTATTATTTCTGTAACTGCATTGGGTGAGGTTGCACCAGATAAATACATTAAAAGAAGTACGGCTGAAAGTGGTGATCTGCTGTGTGTTTCGGGCGATTTGGGTGCCGCATTTTTAGGGCTCACGCTGATGGAAAGAGAAAAAAAAATATTTATAGAGCATCCAGAAATCCAACCTAATCTAGAAAACGAAGACTATATCGTTGGTAGATTGTTGAAACCAGAAGCTCGAAAAGATATTTTAGAGCTATTAGAAAATCAAAATATTGTTCCCACTGCCATGATGGATATTAGCGATGGTTTGAGTAGTGAGGTATTGCATTTGTGTAAGCAAAGTAATTTAGGTTGTAGAATTTACGAAGAAAAAATTCCTATTCATGAAGCAAGTCGTGCAGCAGCATTTAAATTTGGATTAGACCCAACCGTTTGCGCATTAAATGGAGGTGAAGATTACGAACTTATTTTTACGATGAAGCAATCCGATTATGATAAAATTACTTTACAAGAAGAGATAAGTGTAATTGGCTATATGTGTGACAAAGAAGAAGGCGCCAAGTTAATCACCAAAGGAAAAAACTTATTTGATATCACTGCACAAGGTTGGAATGCGTTTGGGAAATAAAGTAGGAAATAGCAGCTAAGTTTTTAAGCTAAAATCATTTTTATAATTTGTCGATCTGCGCTTAAACAAAGTAGGTCTGCTTTTCCACCAATTTCAATGCTGCCTTTAATATCTTTTTGTTGCATTACTTTGGCTGGATATAGGCTACACATTCTAATGGCTTCTCCCAATTCAACGCCAACATGATCCACTAAATTATGTACCGATTTTAATTGGGTCAATGCCGAACCGCTTAAAATTCCCTCGCTTTCATATTTGTCTCCTACTAAATGATGTTGATATAGGCCGGTTGTAGTGGTGGCCACCGCATCAGTAATACAAAACAATCTATCACCCATTATTTTTTTAGCAATTTTAATGGCAGCAAAATCTACATGGTAACCATCCGCCACCAAACTACACATTGCAGTGGGATGATTAAAGAGTGCACCCACCATACCAGGTGCTCGGTGTTGTAAACCACTCATTGCGTTGTATAAATGAGTTCCTACTGTAATACCGTTATTTAAAAACTGGGTAGCAATTTCATAACTAGCAGCTGTATGTCCTGCAGAAATGACAATATTGTTTTTTTGAATCAAATCAATAATTTCTTTGTCTACTACTTCGGGTGCAATCGTAATCATACCAATATTTCCTTCTGCATATTGTATAATTTCAGCAACTTCTTCATAAGTAGGAGCATGAATGATGTCTGCTTGATGCGCTCCTTTTTTTGATACATTGATCCATGGACCTTCAATATGTAATCCCATACAACCTTTGCCCCCAGCAGCTTTATAAGCTTTTACTGCATCAATGGTTTTTAAAATAATTTCATGGCTTTGGGAAGCAATGGTAGGTTGAAAATAAGCGGCACCGCCTGCTAGGCAATATTTATAAGTTTTTTCGATGGTATCGGCTTCAGGAAATTCAGATAATAATTTATTTTCTGCACCATAAATTTGTAGATCAATTAAAGCGGGGACTACCAAGGGCATGCTATTGTTAGCGTCATATCCTAGTTTATCAATACTTATTATTTTTCCATTTTCAAATGCAATAACTACCTCCGTTAGCCATGCTGATCCTGTAAATAATTTTTGTGCCGATATACTAGTGATCATAAAATTTATGCGTGTTTGTAATTATTGAATATGAAAAAAATCGGCATCTTTCCAAAAAGGAAATTGAGTACGCGCGTTGGTTATTTCTTCTTTTTGCAAGGTAATTGTAAAAACATCTTCTTCATAAGCGCAATGGTAGAGCACTTCTCCAAGGGGCCCAATAATTAAAGAATCGCCACTATGCGCTATATTATTTCCATCTATACCCACGCGATTTACGCCAATAGTTACACATTGGTTTTCAATGGCTCTTGCAGTAAGCAATGTTTTCCAAGCGTGATTTCTTTTTTCAGGCCAATTGGCTACATACAAAAGTACATCGTATTCAGCTGCTTCTCCTTTGCTTTGTCTTGCCCAAACTGGAAAACGTAAATCGTAGCAAATCTGTAAATTAATTTTCCAACCTTTTACACTTGCAATTAATCTTTTATTTCCAGGAGTATAATGTTGTTCCTCTTCCGCATAAGCAAACAAATGCCTTTTATCATAATAACCTAATTCGCCATTGGGTAACATCCAAATCAATCGATTAAAAAACTTATTATCTTCTTTAATAATTAAAGAACCAGTAATAATCGCTTTCTTGGATTCTGCCAATCGTTTCATCCAATCAATGGTAGGCCCATCCATGGTTTCGGCATACTTTTCGGGTTGCATGCTAAATCCAGTAGTAAACATTTCAGGTAAAACTATAATTTCTGTATACTGCTCAATGCCCATAATTTTTTGGGCTAAATTCGCAAGGTTAGCGCCTTTATCTTCCCAAAATAAATTGGTTTGAATGATAGAAAAACTGAGTGTTGACAAAGCTTTATAATTTTACTTCTTTCCTAAAGATACAATATTCAAATAAAAAAATTACTTCTTGTTTAATCCCTGTAAAATAGGCATAATCAGCGCAGACTCAAACCCACGTTGGTTTAAAAAAGAATTGGTTTTTGCCATACGGCTCATCCCTTTTTCGCCTTTTAAAGAATTCCATTTTTTGGTAGCTAAGTTGAGCAATGTTTTTTTATAAGCATCTTCCTCAATGCTGTTAAGCGCCTTTTTTATATTCACAGGACTAACTCGTTTTTGTTGAAGGGCGTATTTAATTTTTTGTTTACCCCATGATTTTATTCTAAAATGCCCACCCGCAAAACTTTCAGCAAACCTTGCCTCATTCAAAAAATTATCACTTATTAAATCTGCGATTATTTCCTCCACTTCGTCTTTGGTCATACCCAACTCATATAGTTTATCACGGACCTCTTGTTGAGCCCTTTCTTGGTAGGCACAAAAATGCCGAATCCTTTGTATAGCTTGCTCCTTGCCTATTCTAATTTTTTGCATTTTGTCGATAAGAATGTCAATAAGAAATGCTAAAATAGCTTTTTAATCTTAAGATTTTGCATTAGTTTCGTTAGTGTTATTAAGGTTAATTTTGATGACCCAAGCAACCATTTTTGATGCCCAAGTCTACAGAGGCAACCGCTAAAAATAAAACCATCGAGCATTATGAAATTTATAGTTTCTTCCTCTTCCCTTTTAAAACACCTACAACAAATTTCTGGTGTTATTAATACCAATACTGTTTTACCTATTTTAGAAGATTTTTTATTCGAGATAGAAGATAAAAAGTTGAATATTGTGGCTACTGATTTAGAAACGGTAATGCGAGTGCAAATGGATGTAGAAAGCAAAGCAAATGGTCGTGTTTGTATTCCTGCAAAAATCCTCATAGATTCTTTGAAAAATATTGCTGATCAACCACTCACTTTTAATATTGATAAAAATTACGGTGTAGAAATTACAAGCGATAATGGAAAATATAAAGTAATGGGAGAAAACCCAGATAATTTTCCAAAAGAACCAACAGCCGATGATACCACTGGTTTTAATATGACAAGCACAGGCTTATTAACAGCCATCAACAAAACTTTATTTGCGGTAAGTGGTGATGATTTAAGACCAGCCATGACGGGTGTGTTTTTTGAATTATCAAAAGAGGGCGTACAATTCGTAGCTACGGATGCGCACCGCCTGGTAAGGTATAAAAGAACTGATACAAAGGCAAAACAAAATGCCTCTTTCATCGTACCTAAAAAGCCATTGAACTTATTAAAAAATGCATTGCCAGATAATGAAGACCCCATTACCATTAGCTTTAATAGCAATCATTTATTTGTGGATCATGGTTCTACTCAATTAATATGTCGTTTAATTGATGCGCGCTTCCCTGATTACAAAGTAGTTATTCCAGCAGACAACCCATATCGTTTAACTGTAAATAAACATGATTTTCAAAACGCATTGCGTCGTGTAAATGTATTCAGTAATAAAAGCACCAATCAGGTGGCTTTAAATATTACAGGAAATGAATTACAAATGGCTGCGCAAGACATTGACTTCAGTTTTGAAGGAAATGAGCGCATGAGTTGTGAATACCAAGGCGAAGACATTCAAATTGCTTTTAATGCAAAGTTTTTAATTGAAATGTTAAGTGCTGCTGATACAGATGAGGTGTTTCTTGAATTATCAACCCCAAGTAAAGCTGGATTGATTAAGCCATCAGAACAAGCTCCTGGCGAAGACCTTCTTATGTTGGTGATGCCACTAATGTTAAATAGTTAATCCCTATTCTATAGAGGCGAAGTAAAATTCGCTTTGTTTTCAATAAAACCCGATGAGCCAAATCAATGGAACATCGGGTTTTTTATTTACATTTATACCCTAATAATATTGCTATGCTTGACACTATAAAAAATTATTTTGAACACATACCAAGCTCACACAGAGCCTTGTTATTAGCAGGGGGAATTACCTTTTTTTGGCTAGTGGAAATTGCAGCACCCTTATTTAATTTTAAATACAATAAGTTTAAACATGCAGGGCTGAATTTCTTTTTTACTTTCACCACCATTGTTATTAATTTTTTATTTGCATTGATAATGGTAAAAGCGAGTGATTGGACAGTTAACCAAAACTTTGGACTACTACATATCATACAATTAAGCCCTTGGGTAGAAGCTATTACAGGTTTATTATTATTAGATTTTATTGGCGCTTATTTAGTGCATAGGATAGAACATAAAGTAAAATTTTTATGGAAATTTCATATGGTGCATCATGCCGATACACAGGTAGATACTACTACTGGCAATAGACATCATCCGGGAGAGTCGGTGGTAAGAGCAGTCTTCGCTATTTTGGCTGTACTTGTTTTAGGCACACCTATCTGGATGGTAATGGTTTATCAAAGTTTAAGCGTGGTCTTAACTCAATTCAATCACGCTAACATTAAAATACCAAAATGGTTTGATCAAAGTTTTGGCTACATTATTGTCTCTCCTAATATGCATAGAATACATCATCATATTACACGTCCTCAAACGGATAGTAATTATGGAAATATATTTTCTTTCTGGGATCGTTTATTAGGCACCTATAATTATACACCCATGAGTGAAATTACTTACGGGCTTGATGTCATGGACAATTCAAAAGACAAGTCAATTGCTTATCAACTAAAAGCGCCGTTTGATAAATCGATAAAATCAGATTACTAATCTAGTTTTAAAAGATAAATAAGATAAAAAATAATGACTAAAATTGGAGCCTTTATTCCTGCCCGCTACGCGGCCACACGCTTTCCAGCAAAACTCATTCAGGCCTTAGGTACTAAAACAGTTATTAGACATACCTATGATAATATAGTGGCAACAGGCCTCTTTGATGAAGTATATGTGGTAACGGATAGTGAAATTATATTCAATGAAATTACTTCACACGGTGGTAAGGCCATTATGAGTACAAAAGAACATGAAAGCGGATCAGATAGAATTGCGGAAGCCATAGAACATTTAGCAATAGATATTGTAGTGAATGTACAAGGAGACGAACCCTTTGTAAAAAAAGAACCCCTTGAAAAATTAATTGCTGTTTTTAAAGATGATACAGTGCAAGTAGCATCACTTATGCAAGCATTAACCAATACTGAATTAATTGCTGATCCTAATTATGTAAAAGTAGCAGTATATAAAAATAGCAACGCCTTGTTTTTTTCACGCAGCGTTATTCCTTATGCAAGAAATACTGAACTTGCAATTACTTATTTTGAACATATTGGCGTGTACGCCTTTAAAAAACAAGCATTACTTGATTTTACCAATTGGCCAATGACGCCCTTAGAAGCCGCTGAAAGAATTGAATGCCTTCGTTATTTAGAAAATGGAGTGTCTATTAAAATGGTGTTAACCAATTATATGGGTGTTGAAATTGATACCCCCGAAGATTTAATTAAGGCTGCTAAGTTGTTGTAAATAGCAAATAGTTCATTATAAAAATTACAACTTTATCCTTTACAATCTATTTCTTAATAACTAACTTTGTACCATTAATTCTAGTTTCATTATCAATAATTAAAAAGATATGCAGTTTCGTAATTTTAAAATGGTCGACTATGTGGTGTATGGCCGTGGCTCTTTCAATCAAGTAGATGAAATCATTGCCCCACATCGTAAGGGGAATTTTCCTATGATATTTTTTTTAGATCATTTTTTTGTGGGTAAACCACTGGCTGGGAGAATACCCTTAAGAGGAAAAGATAAAATTGTGTATGTAGATGTTACGCATGAACCCAAAACCAAACAAGTAGATGCGCTGGCTGCTGAATTAAAAGCAGAGTTTGGAGAAGTGAGTGGTATCATTGGCATAGGCGGTGGCTCTACTTTAGATTTAGCGAAAGCAGTTTCTTTGATGATGACCAATCCGGGTTCTTCTGCAGACTATCAAGGTTGGGACTTAGTAAAATTACCTGGTGTCTATAAAGTAGGTATTCCTACCTTAAGTGGAACAGGCGCTGAAGTTAGCCGTACCACTGTATTAACAGGACCTACGCGTAAATTAGGTATGAACTCTGATTTCACCCCTTTTAATCAAATTGTATTGGATCCTGAATTAACGAAGAACGCTCCAGCGAATCAACGTTTTTATACAGGCATGGATTGTTATATACATTGTATTGAAAGTTTAGAAGGAACTTTTTTAAATGAGTTTAGTAAAAGCTATGGAGAAAAAGCCTTGGATCTATGTCAAAAAATATTTGTGCACAAGGATAAATGGGATGAAGAATGTGACGACCAACTAATGATGGCCTCTTTTGCAGGTGGTATGAGTATTGCTTATAGCCAAGTGGGAGTAGCACACGCCGTAAGTTATGGCCTTAGTTATTTATTAGGCACTAAGCATGGTATTGGTAATTGTATAGTGATGAACCATTTAGCGGAATATTATCCTGCTGGGGTAGAAGAGTTTAAACTAATGGTAGAAAAAAATAAAATTGAAATACCTACTGGTATTTGTGCTAATTTAACAGAAGAGCAATTCGATACTATGATTAATGTATCTCTTGGTATGAAGCCTTTATGGGAAAATGCCTTGGGCCCTAATTGGGAAAGCATTATCAGTCGAGAAAAATTGAGAGATCTTTACGGTAAGTTGTAGCCAGTTCGAAAAATTTAAATTTTTTGAACAAAATCATTAGAGGGCAAATACTGGTGCGCTATCTTTTAAAAGCGCAGCAGAATAGCCTACTACTCGGCTTCTGCGACTACTTCTTTTACTTCAGGAATCATGCGCTTCATCATGCCTTCAATACCTGCCTTTAAAGTAACCATACTAGAAGGACATCCGCTACAAGAACCTTGCAACATTAAATTTACGATGCCCTCGTTATAACTTTTAAATTGTATGGCACCGCCATCCATTTCTACTGCGGGCTTCACATAATTTTCTAATAATTCTTTGATACGCTTCACTACATCATCATCATCTGCATGCACTGTGTTGCTAGCTTCTTGTTTCATTTTAGCCACCTCTTCTTCATTCACTACAGCGCCACCATTTTCTAAATACTCTTTCAAGAAAGTTTTAATAGTTGGGATCACGTCTTGCCAATCATCTTGGTCTGAATTTTTTGTAAGCGTTATAAAATTACTTGCTATAAAAACACTTTTAATAAAAGGAAAACTAAATAATTCTTTTGCCAAAGGAGAAGCAATCGCTAAACTTTCATCTGCTATATCGATACTTTTTCCAGGGTACAATAGCTTGTTGGCCACAAACTTCATCGTTTCTGGATTAGGGGTCATTTCTGTATAAATACTTACAATGGTATTGCCTGTGGTAATCATAATTTCTCTTTTTGGTAGAATTGACTACAAAATTAATCAAAAATGACAGGTTGTAACTCGGTTTAAGCCTACCAAGGCTTTATTTTTCCGATATCGAAAGGTATTTTAGGGTACAATGCTAAGCTTGGCGTAGTTAAGCATGATCTTTTTCTCGCCATTTTTATCAAATAGGATTACCGCAATTGGATTGTGTGCAGAGCCTTCAATTTCTTTAATGACACCAAATCCAAACTTTTGATGTTCAATTTTGAAACCTGCCTCTAAGGCAGATGGGTCACATGGCGTAAAATTGGCTGAAGGAATATGATTCTTATTAAGTGTATGAGGTGCCACCACTGGTAAGTAGCTAGGTTTACTACCTTCTGTTTTTTTACTATTTGTTTTTTCTGGGTCATTCCAAGTTTTATTGTTTCCCCCATGCATTCTATCGTAAGCAGATCCCCAACCAGCGCTTTGGTTTCTAGCCCCACCACCAGAACTAGTTTTATCAATTTGGTCTTCGGGCATTTCATCTATAAATCTGCTAGGGTCGTTTTGCACCAATTGACCATATCTGTAACGGGTATTGGCATAGGTTAGCCACAAATGCTTTTTAGCGCGCGTAACAGCTACATAAAATAATCTTCTTTCTTCTTCTAATTCTTCACGTGTATTTACACTCATCCCACTAGGAAATAAAGATTCTTCTAGTCCCACCAAAAACACACAAGCAAATTCCAATCCTTTTGCAGCGTGAACGGTCATTAACTTTACCGTATCCTCATTACCTGTATCATTGTCAGCATCGGTAATCAAAGTAATTTGTTGTAAATAAGCGCCTAAACTAATATCACCCAATTCACCATCTTCATTGCTTGGGCTTTCAGTCCATTCTTTAATAGAGTTTAATAACTCTTGAATGTTTTCGTAACGTGCTAACCCTTCCGTAGATTTATCTGTAAATAATTCTTTTACCAAGTTGGTATGTTTGCCTACCTGAACAGCAACATCATACGCATTGTGCTTTGTTAATTGATTTTGAAAATACTTAATCATGGTTACAAACTCCTCTATGGCTGTTAGCGTACCAGCTTTAAAACCAAAACTTTTTGCTTTTTCCAATACTTCAAAAAAAGTAATATTTTGTTCATCTGCTATCACCAAACACTTTTCCATGGTGGTTTTTCCAATACCACGTGCAGGATAATTAATGATTCTTTTTAAACCTTCTTCATCTTTAGTATTTACGATAATGCGTAAGTAAGCGATGTAATCTTTAATTTCTTTTCTTTGATAAAAGCTAAGCCCCCCATAAATTTTATAAGCTATACTTGTTCTTCTTAAGCTTTCCTCAAAGGATCTACTTTGCGCATTGGTACGATATAAAATAGCAAAGTCCTTGTTGTAAAAATGATTTCGTAGTTTATTTTCTTGTATGGCATCGGCTACAAACTTTCCCTCATCATTATCCGTCATGGTGCGTACCAACTTTATTTTATCACCTGCCTCGTTTTCGGTCCACAATTCTTTTGGTATCTGTCCGATATTATTTTTGATGACATGATTGGCTACGCCAATGATGGATTGACTGCTTCTGTAATTTTGTTCTAGTTTAACTAGTTTCACATCATCATAATCTTTCTGAAACTGTAAAATATTTTCAATCGTAGCACCGCGGAAACTATAAATACTTTGTGCATCATCACCCACCACGCATAAGTTTTCATGTACAGCAGCAAGTAGCTTTGCAATTTGATACTGCACCGGATTGGTATCCTGATACTCGTCAATTAAAATATATTTAAACTTATGCTGGTATTTATGTAACACCTCTGGGTAGTTGTTTAATAACTCATGCATTTTAAAAAGCAGGTCATCAAAATCCATGGCACCATTTTTAAAACAACGAGCTGCATAGCTAGCATATATTTCAGCAATGGCTGGTCGGTTAGATCTCGCATCTTCTTGTTTTAAAAAAGTGTCTACTGAGTATTCGGCTGGACCCACCAATGCATTTTTTGCAGCTGAGATTCGGTTGTGCACAATATTGGGCTTGTATAATTTATCATCTAAGCCCATATCGTTGACCACTGCTTTAATCACTGAGCGTGAATCGTCTGTATCATAAATGGTAAAGCTTTTTGGATAACCAAGCTTATCTCCCTCAGCTCTTAATATTCTTGCAAATACACTGTGAAAAGTGCCAATATATAAATTACGTGCATCTGTATTGCCTAAAGCTTTTTCGACACGCTCTTTCATTTCTGCAGCAGCCTTGTTCGTAAAAGTAAGTGCTAAAATATTAAAAGAATCTACTCCGCTATGCATCAGATGGGCAATGCGAGTAGTTAACACTTTTGTTTTGCCACTGCCCGCACCCGCAATAATCATCAATGGGCCCTTCGTGTGTAAAACAGCCTCTAATTGTTTTTCATTCAACCCATTTAAATAAGCTTCTTGCATTGGGCGAAGATACACTCAAGTTGCTTGATTATAGTTGGCGGTGGAAAACTAAAACAAGAAAAAATATACCAAAAAAGAAACCCCCCTCGAAGGTTCGAAGGGGGTCAAATTTATTGAAACTAATTTAGCATCTACTCCTATTTAGGAATAGGGTCTTAAACTATTTTTTCTCTAATAATTTAAAGAATTGATCTAATTGAGGAAGAATTACAATTCTTGTTCTACGGTTAGCCGCTCTGTTTTCTGAAGTATTGTTTTCAGCAATTGGCATGTATTCGCTTCTTCCAGCTGCAGTCATACGCTTAGGGTCAATGCCATAAGTTTCTTGCAATACACGAACAATAGTAGTAGCACGCTTCACACTTAAATCCCAGTTGTCTTCCATCAAATTACTACCATTACCAATTAATTGTTTAGAATCAGTATGACCTTCTACCATAAATTCAATAGCTGGTTGAGCAGCCAAAACCTTAGCTACTTTACCTAATACTATTTTAGCTTTATCTGTTATGTTAAAACTACCACTCTTAAATAATAATTTGTCAGAGATGTCTACATACACCACTCCTTTTTCTACTTTTACATTGATGTCACCATCATTTAAGTCGCCAATCGCGCCTTTCAAGTTCATCACTAAGTTCATGTTGATAGAATCTTTACGCGCCATAGAGCTTTGTAAACCTTGAATGTACAAGTCTTTAGCACCAATATTGTCTAATGACTTTTTAATGCTTTCTGCTTGAGCACCTGTTACAACAGACATATCTTTAAGTTGACTTAAAACAACGTTATTATTTGATTTTAAGAAATCAACTTGTTTGTTTAAATCATCAATGATAGATTGTAATGATTTTGTTTTTTCACCTGCTTTTTCAGCATCACTTTTGCTTTTACTGATTGCATCTTGTGCGTCACGGTATTTTCCTTGTAAATCTGCATAAGCACCGTTCAATTGACCGTATTTTGCTTCTGCTTCTTCTAATTTTTTAGGACTAACACAAGAATAAGCACCCATACTAAAAATAGCAAGCGCTAAAAGAATTTTACTTTTCATATTTTAATTGTTTATTTAATGAATATTTATTTGCTCTAGGCTAAAACAAAAATACTAATATAGTTTAAATGGTAAAGCAATATTTTGTTAAAGCAAGGCTAGTTTTCTATGTCTTCGGTTATCCCTAAATTAGGTATATATCCTTTAAAATCCTTGAAAAATTGTATAATTTTTTGCATATCCGCTTTTTCATTGTCAGAAACAAAAAAGGGCTCAGCAAAAACTACCCTTTTACTTGGAAAATCTAATCCCACCATCACTATGGGCACATTGGCGTTTTTGGCAATATGGTAAAAGCCAGTTCGAAGTTTGGTCACTTTTTTACGCGTTCCTTCTGGAGACAAAGCCAGGTGAAAACGTTCTTTTTTATTAAAAAGGGTTACTACTTGGTCAACCATATTTTGTTTTTGAGCACGATCTACGGGGTAAGCACCTATATAATGTAAGAACCAGCTAAAGGGTGGCCAAAAAAGTTCACTTTTTCCTAAAAAACGAACAAATTCCAAATGCATTTTTTTTCGAATACCCAATCCCAAAAAAAAATCAACACTATGGGTATGGGGCGCTACTATTAGTATAGACTTAGCCAACTCAAAATGAAATTTGCCTGCTATTTTCCAACCTCGAACAGTAAATAGCCACCAAGTAAGTAATTGTTGCATAAATGATAAAAAGTAAAGTTAAAGAAAAATGACAACTATTAAATAATGATCTGCATCACTTATATAGCTTTTCAATTAACTCCGCATTCAATAAAGGATCTACCTTTTCGGCAAGGATAGGAATTAATTCTATTTTAGGCAGGGTTTGATTGTGTGCATTTTTTTCATACCATTTATCATAGTATTTTAATAAAATAGTAAAGGCCTCTTTATAAGCCCCTTCGATTATATGATTGATTGCGGTTTTAGTTTCTAATCCACCTAATCTTTTTTGAATTCTTAAGGTGGCATTCATTAAACTTTGTTTGTCAAATTTTCCATACCCTTCCAAAATAAACGAAAGCCTTTCATCAAAGGGAATGGTTATAAAATAACAGGTACTATTTCTTATTAAATGAAAAAGCGGAGTTGGAATTAATACCGTTCCTATTCTTTGGCTTTCATCTTCAATCCAAATAATTTCTTTATTATTATTTTTAAAATTTTGTTCATGTAATGCCAGAGCTAAATTATTTTCAAACATTTCTTGACTGGGTTGATCAGGTTGTCCAATTGCGCCATAGGCCGAACCTTTATGATGTGCTATGCCTTCCAAATCAATGACACGATGTTTTCTTTTTTGTAGTGTTTGTAAAATTTCTGTTTTTCCCGAACCGGTATAACCACCTAATACTTTGAAAGAGTAGGGTATGTCAAATTGTGCCAATACCCAATTTCGATAAGCCTTGTAGCCACCTATTAGTTGAATTACTTTATAGCCATATAGATCTAATAACCAAGCTACTGCTGCGCTGCGCATGCCCCCTCTCCAACAATGAATAAAAACAGTTGGCTTCGCCTCTTCTTTATTTTTTTGTCTTTGATTTATCCAATCTTCCACTTGTTCAATCATGCCTAGCATTTTATTTCCAAACAGGGGTAGTCCAGCTTTGATGGCTGCTTCTCTACTTTGTTTTTTATACGTAGTTCCAATGAGGGCACGTTCTTCATTGGTAAATAAAGGAAGATTGAAAGCAGTTGGTATATGTGCATGCTCATATTCGCCGGGACTTCTCACATCAATAATGATACCACTTGAAGCCTGTTGTATAAATTCATCAATACTAATTTTTTGAACTGCCATGTTTACAAAGTTAGTTGCTTTAGTTCGTTTTTAAGGGCTACTGAAGAAAAGGCAACAAAAGGAGCTTGCACAAAATTAAAACTATTTGCTTTTTCTAACGCTTTAGCTAAATCAAATTCAGCTTGATCATAACAAATCGCCCAACCATTTTTTTGCCATAGTTTGCCTAAATAAATTTGTTCGGTTTGACCAGGCGTTGGAATTAATATTAATTTTTTTCTAAAAGGAATCAACTCCATTAAAGTGGTATAGCCGCCCCTGCAAAAAATATAGGCTGCATCTTGTATTTGCTTGACCAATTCTTCACCTGATAAATGCGGATAAATTATTGAATGATTGGTTTTTTTAAATGCATTATTATTTAAGGGAGTGCCTGCTACCAATGCAAAATTGAGCTGTAAATTATTTCCACTGTCCCACAATAAATTTTCTAATACAGTTCTTTGTGGTTCCGGTCCAGAAATAATTCCTAAAAAAACATTTTTATTTGAATTAGTAGGCGCATCAATATTTTGTTCTTGCATTAAACGAGCTAAACAACCCATGTACCACAATCTGGTAGTTGGTTTTTTTTGTGGATTGGCCAAAATGCCGGCAAGATTATTTTTTCCTTCTATATCAGGAATCCAACAAGCAGTAAAGTTTTTTAACCAAGCGTATTGAATTTTTTGAAACAAATTTGTGGTCCAGGCATAAGGCGTTTGTACATTTAATTGATGTGTAATAAATACACTTGAAATAGACGAATGAAAAAATCCAAAACGATTATCTGAAATAATTAAGTCAAATTGATACCTTTTTTGCGCTTTTTGTAACCATCTATATTCACTAATAATGCTAATTACTATTTTAGGCAATTGTAGGAATAAAACAAGTGGAAGTAAAAAACCATTTTTTGCATATTTAATGCGGTAACCCTTTAATTTTAAAAATGTAGCTGAAGGAATAGCCTCTTTTAAAATGGCTTCATGGTATCCTTCGGTGGCAATATAAATTTGATAGTCTAAACTTTCAAATGCTTTAATTAAAGAAATACACCTTGTGGCGTGCCCCAAACCCCAATCAAGCGGAGAAATACATACGGAAGGCTTTTTCATAAAGCATAAATTTAGTCAATTATATACATGTTTAAAACTGTAAATTTGATTTAGTAATAAAACGTCCACTATGACATTACTTTCAAAAGATAAATCTATTGCATTATACGCTGCCTTGGTTTCCTTTGGCACCTATGTATTTGTCTTTGGTTTTAGAAAATCGTTTACGGTATGCACTTTTGATGGTTTAACATTTGGGCCCATAGCGTATAAAACTGCATTGGTGATAAGTCAAATGCTGGGGTATATGCTGGCCAAGTTTTATGGGATTAAATTTATTTCCGCATTAAAAAAAGTCAATAGGTATAAAATTATTTTTTTATTGACAGGCATCTCCTGGTTGGCTTGGTTGTTCTTTGCTATAGTTCCTGCACCTTATAATGTAGTTTTTTTATTTTTAAATGGTTTTCCATTAGGCATGTTGTGGGGGGTTGTGTTTTCTTATGTGGAAGGAAGAAAGAGTACCGATTTTATTGGTGCTGCCTTGGCAGTAAGTTTTATTTTTTCATCAGGTTGGGTGAAATCAGTAGGTGCTTGGTTAATGGCTCAATACCATATTGCAGAGTTTTGGGTTCCATTTTGTACAGGATTGGTTTTCGCATTACCACTTATTATATGTGTGTATGGTTTAGAAAAAGTACCGCCACCATCTGAAGAAGACGAAATGCTAAGAACCAAAAGAATTCCTATGACGTCTGTTGATAGAAGAAACTTATTAAAACAATACCTGCCAGGTATTATTGCCTTTGTAGCCATTTATTTATTTGCTACTATTTTTAGAGATATACGCGATAATTTTTCGGCTGATATGTGGAAGGAGATGGGCTTTGGTTCAAGACCTGCTATTTTTACGCAAACAGAAATTCCCATTACTATTTTTATATTAATTATTATGGGAGCGGTGGTGCTTATTAAAAATAGTTTCAAAGCATTAATGGTAGCCCATGTTTTTATTTTACTGGGTTTTATAATCGCAGGTGTTTCTACTTATTATTTTTCACATCAACTATTAGATCCTTTTTGGTGGATGATATGGGTAGGACTTGGTTTATACCTAGTGTATATTCCTTTTAATTCTATTTTCTTCGATCGACTCATTGCAGCCTTCTCCATGAAAGGCAATGCAGGCTTCTTTATTTATGTAGCCGACTCTGTAGGTTATGTAGGAAGTGTGAGTGTGATGCTTGCCAAAGAAGGAATGAGTCTTAAAATAAAATGGACTCAATTTTTTTCACAGAGCGTAATGATACTTTCTTTTGTAGGCGTATTTATTACTCTTTATGCGATGTATTATTTTACGAAAAAACATAAAGCAAGCTTAGTTGCTGCTGCGTAAATAAGTTTACTTATTTAATAGCTGTTTATTTTTCTAAACTTAAGACCACTCCATTAATACAGTAACGAAGTCCTGTGGGTGGAGGACCATCTTCAAATACATGTCCTAAATGCGCCTTACATTTTCCGCATTCTACTTCGGTACGGCTCATACCATGAGAGTTATCGGGTATATATATTATAGAGCCCTTCGTAATAGGTTCAAAAAAACTTGGCCAGCCACAACCACTTTCAAATTTGGCTGTACTTTTAAATAAGGCATTACCGCATGCAGCGCAATGAAAAGTACCCACTTCCTTGCTGGTTTCAAAAGCACTACTAAAAGGCCTTTCCGTGCCTTTTTCTCTTGCAATCTGATATACTTCTGGAGACAATACTTGTTTCCAAACACTATCGGGTAGAACTAATTTCTCTTTACTGGTAGTAGAATAGTACTTGTTTTCGCTTGTTGACATAGGTGCTTTTTTTAAGTTGCTATTAGTTGGTCCTTGAGAGCAGGCTCCCGTACTTAATAATAGTAAACAACAGATGATTTTATACATAGTCCTTATTTCGATGTTAAAAATACTAACAACTATT
>CAINFN010000090.1 GCA_903848125.1 uncultured Bacteroidota bacterium | reverse complement strand
CAAAAAAAATAAAAATGAAAGAAATAAAAATTAAGACCCCTATAATAATTTGTTTTCTATCTAAACCTATTTCAAACTGCTTTCTATTAATAAATAAAATAAATAATCCAACAATTAATAAAGCTTCAGCCATATAGGAATAAGCCACCCCTTTATTAAAAAAAACATAAAGCAGTAATACTATAAAATAAATTTTTATATATGCTCTATTTAATAACTGCATGTAATAAATATTTTATTGACATTTGAAATTGATTATTATATTTATCGGAGTATATTGATGGTTCATCATACGCAGAACCATCTTCAATTCTAATCCATCTGTAATTTAAAGCATGTGTATTGGTAAAACTAGCGGAAAGTAGTATATTTCTTATGGGCATTAGTTGTAATTCTAAACGCTGGGTTAAATCAACCCAATACCTGTTATAATAACCGTAACCATTAGAAGCAAAAGGGTTATAATAAGTAGCATAATAAAAATCGTTATTAAATACAGATCTTTCTACAAAAACCCCAATTTTATTATAGCCCTTATTCCAACTTAAACTAATACTTTGGTTATTTGAACCAGGCCCTATGGAAGAACCCATTAATTGCCCATTATTAGACCAGCCCTGGTTTACAATTGTACTTTCATACCAACTATTAGGTTTACCGCCGGCAAATGGATATCCTTCGTATAAAATATCTCTAGGATTTGTTAATTGTAATTGAGTAAACTCTATATTTAAACTTAAATAGGAATCAAATAATTTTAAAGGTACAAGCTTGGTTGCACCAAATACAAAACCAGGTCGCATTCTCTCTTTAAAAAATTTCCAAGGCCAAGGGGCTTCATTAGGCATGCCCATTTCACCATAAAATTCGGCATGGTCTTCTGGCATGGCGAATCGAAAAAATAGGGATCCTACTTCCTGTTTAGGCAAGTCTTTGCTAAAAAAATTAACAGTATCGCCTAATGCATTGGTGGCATGTCTGTAGAACTGCCTGGCATAAGCATAACCAATATAAAAATTAGGCACCCATATAGGTTGATAATTAATGGTAATCCCATCTACTTCTCTCTCATCTAAATTTTTAAAAAATTTACATTGAGGGCAGGCATTTAATAAGTCTTGGTCTATATCCGTGTATTTTGTTGTATCTAATTTCCCGATAACACCTGCTAACTCAAAGCTTCCTATATAAGTTTTGATAGGTTCTACTGTTTTTAAATAATAATGCTGAAACCCTGCTGCATTATTAGTAAAGACCAAACTATTTCTTTTACCAGGTCCCCACCAAATATTTTCATTGGAAACACCCGCTGCTATATATTTAAATTTTATCCCAGCTCTGGATTGGCCTAAAGTTGTTTCTTCAATTCGGCTATATCCATACTGTCTAAAATTATCAATATAATTAGCGACCATATTAAAATACTTGTAATTAAAATTACCATCGCCAGTATTACCTCTATAATATTCTTGAGTCAAATTTTGAACAGTCAATTTTTCAGGTTGATAATTAATATCAAAAATTGATAATTTTAAATTGACACCATAACTATAACGTTCTTGCCAGCCTCTTGCTGGATACATATTGCCATCATTAAAACTTATTGGTAGTAATGAATTATTTTGTTGGTCAAAATTCAAACTGATTGATTGTACAATATCCTTAGTAGTTCCTTTTAATTTGCTTTGTAAAAATTGAAAAGAACTTGTAGACCTTATTAAAAAAGAATTAGTTATAACTCCATTGCTGTCATTTAATAATTGCCTTGCTCTTTGATAATCCATCAAATGAATATCATCATAAAAACTATTTTGTGCATAGCTTATTAAATAGCAAAATAATAAAATAGTAAAAATTAAAAGCTTTTTAACTACCATAAATAAATAGTATTTAAAAATACATACATATTAGAAACTTTATTATTGTTCTGCCATAAATAATTTTTTGAATTCACCCATTCCATATTTAAATTAAATAAAAAGTGATTGTACTTTTGCTTTAATTGAATACCATAAGCATAGTCATCCCAATAAGGCGCTCCACCATCATAGGATAAAACATTGGTTACACCAATAGGATCATGAGCAATATGCTGAAATTTAATACCATACTTGTTCCAGCCTTTATTGATACTTAATGCAAAAGTTTGAACATCATTCCCCCAACCAGATCCTGCACCCAAGATTTGATTTTCATTGATATAACCTCCATTTTGATGTACATACCAATTTCCCGCATTTCTTAGAAGGTAACTAGGTTTTTGTGACATATTGGTGGCTTCTGCTTCAAAATTTAAATAGATTTTTTCACTTAGGTATTGGATTTTTTTAAGCCCATAAATTGAAGCTGCAGAGTGTGACATATCCAATATTAAATCTCTTGAATTTGATGAGCCATCATTCCAACCATATTCAAAATAAACTTCGGCATGTTCTTTTGGGAAAACATATTTTGCTGAACCACTTATAACTTGGTCAATAGGAAGTGCGTTATCCTGATAATCATTTCTGAATAATGGCTTTAGGGCTATCAAATAATAATTTTTTAGATTACTACTAGGCTTCTCTTGGGTAGGAAGTGTGAAAGCCCGATTGGCGGTAAGATAAAAGTTTTTAAAAAATACTGGGCTATAAGAAACAGATAAAAGACTTAAGTAATTTGTGTGATCAGTATTGCCACTTAGTTTTAAATTTGCATTTTCAAAACCTTGTCCTTTATTATAGGATAAGGTACCGCCAATCACATTTAATTGAAAACTCCCTAGTGGAGTTTTCAATGGTCTATTAGTACCAATACTAAAATGATTAAAACCTGGGGCATTATTTGACATTAATAAAGAACTAAATTGTCCTGGCCCTAACCATAAATTTTGCGTACTTACTCCTACACTTAATGGGCCAAAATCAACTCTTAAACTTGATTGCCCTAAGGTTAATTTACTGAGTGCAGAAGTGCGCTGGCCCCATGCAGCACTCGTTTCATAAGGATCCGATGCAGTTTTAAAATATTCTGGCCTTATAGTTAGATGAATATTACGCCATCGCATGTAAACACCTCCACTAGCTACAAACTGGTAACCTTTTGAAAAACTTAAGGGCCCATCGTTCCAGCCATAGGGATGTTGTGAATTGTATTTTTGTAAAAAATTAATAGGCAGTAATTGAATATCGAAATGTTTTTTTTCTACTAAATGGCCATGGTTTTCAAATTCAGGGTCAATCATGGTAAGCAAACTATCATAGCCTAATTTAGGAGTAAGTATAAAGGGTCTTTGTGTAAGAGATTGCTCGGGTTGTAATTTGCCTAGTAGTTGTAAATCACGAATATTGTCATCAAAATCGGTATACCCCACCGCCATGGGCATGAGTAACTTATTTTTTATACCAGTATAAGGTTTAGGTAGTAAATTTTGGTACCACTTTTTGAAATTAGAAATGGGTTTTAGGGTATCGGCTTGTAGTTCTTGTGCATCTAGTTGTATACAGAATAGAATGCCTGCAAATACCATATACATTGGTAAAAAATAAGCAATTGTATTGTGTAATTTTTTCACTAATCAAAGTTAAATATTAATTGGCAAAAATTGAGGTTTACCTACTTAAGATTTACTTATTTATTTGATACCTTTGATTATAAGCCAGTTAATTATTTCATGAAAATTTCAGTAGCATTTATTGTATTCAATGGCAAAAGGTATATGCGCCAACAGCTAGATTCTATTTTAGCTCAAACGCATAAAGTGGATGAAATTATTGTATGCGATGATGGGTCTACAGATGCAACCAAAGAAATTTTAGAGGAATATAAAAATGAGGATCCCGATTTATTTTTTATCCATTACAATAAAGAAAATATTGGGCCTACAAAAAATATAGAAAAAACCATTCAGGCCTGTACAGGTGATATAATATTACTTTCTGATCAGGATGATTATTGGGAAAATAATAAGGTTGAAACTATTATAAAATGGTTTGAGCAAAACCCTACTATGAATGGAGTATTTTCCAATGGCGCTTTAATGAGTTCAAATGGGCAAATAGATAATAACTATGGCTTGTGGGATGCAATGAGTTTTCCTTATAAAGCAATTAAAAATAGTAACGAATTAATTAATTTAAAATTATACATCAACACTGTTGAAAATTGTGTAACTGGAGCAACACTTGCTTTTAGAAATAATTTGCCTTTTTTAAAACAGCCCTTCCCGCTTATTAATCACTTAGTGCATGATAGGTGGTTAGCTATGAACTTAGCAGAATCAAATAGCTTAGGTATTTTACAAGAGAAATTAATTCACTATAGAGTACATTCAGAACAAGCGATTGGAGGCAAAACGGAAAATATAGAAAATTTTATTGCCTTGAATACGGATATATTTTTAGAAGAACTAAATATAAAAAGCTTTAAAGACCTTAGATATATTTTAAATAAAATTGAAATTAATTTAGAAATTCAAAACAAAATTTCAAAATTAGAAAAGAAAGAATTTGATAATGCCAACTATATAGTTATTTTAAAAAACAAGCATAAAATATATTTAGAATATGGCTTTAAGAAATGGCCCGTACTTAGCGGCCTTAGAAAATTTAAAAAATTATTTTCAGACTAGGCTTTATCGATAAATGTATTTAAGTATACTTTAAAATAACTGTTTTTAAGTATAAATAAATGGTAGATACAAAACCAGATAAGCGATATAATAGAAATAGAAGTTAATACAATTACGCTATCGTTTATAATTGACTTAAATATAATTACAAAACAGATATAAGGAAGAGCACCTAGTAATTGTTTAAAAAACATATTGGTTAATCCACCCACTTTGAAATACTTTTTGGT
>CAINFN010000089.1 GCA_903848125.1 uncultured Bacteroidota bacterium | reverse complement strand
CTAATGCCTGTGTGATTGTGGGTCAAAGACCTCAATTTTTAGGCGCCTCTGATTTATTGCGTCATTCTGTAGACCATACCAAGCATTTATTAGAACTAGAATTAAAAATTCAATTAAAAGAATTAGAAGATAAATGGCATTTCACTAGTTTAGAAAAAATATTCTTTGAAGAAAAAATATATAAAGAACTTGAAAAAAAGCATGCTAGCTGGGATAAAGTAATTGATGCCATTGATGAAGCTTTTCAACCTTTTAAAAAGAAATTTAAAAAACCAATTGAGCGTACCGACTTATTAAAATTAACCGATAAGCCTGTAAGAAGAATCTACAAGTTAGATATTGACGAATTAAATGCTCAAATTAAAACCATTGAGGAAGAAATTAGAGAAGTTAAAAATCATTTAGCCAATTTAGTAGATTATGCAGTGGCTTATTATGAAAACCTAACCAAGAAATATGGTAAGGGTAAAGAGCGCAAAACAGAAATTAAAGAGTTCGATACCATTCAAGTGAAGCAGGTGGCCATTGCCAATACTAAATTGTACATTAATAGAGCAGAAGGTTTTGTGGGTACTAGTTTAAAGAAAGACGAATTTTTATGTGATTGTACTGACTATGATGACATCATTGCTTTTTCTAAATCTGGTGTGATGAAAGTGGTAAAGGTTTCTGATAAAGTATTTATTGGAAAAGATATTATTCATGCAGACGTCTTCCAAAAAAATGATGAACGTACTACTTATAATATGGTGTATTCCGACGGCGCTACTGGCATTACCTATTCTAAACGTTTTAATGTAACGGGTGTAACACGTGATAAGGAATATTTCTTAGCCAAGAGCACGGAGAAATCGAAAGTGCATTATATGTCGGTGAATATGAATGGAGAAGCTGAATCGGTGAAAGTAATTTTAAGTCCTAATTGCTCTGCGCGTATCAAAGAGTTTGACTTTTTCTTTGATACTTTAGAAGTGAAGGGAAGAAGTAGTGTAGGAAATCAAGTAACAAAGTATCCTGTTAAGGCCATTAAATTGAAGGAAGCAGGAAAAAGCACCTTAACAGGCCGTAAACTATGGTTTGATGACAAATTTGGCCGTTTAAATACCGACGAGAAAGGAATTTATTTGGGTACCTTTGAAGATGAGAAACTACTTGTAATTACCAAGGATGGTAATTATGAGGTAACAGATACAGAACAAAGCCAACGTTTCGACCCAGAGAAAGTATTATTTATTGAAAAATTTAATCCAGAAAAAATAGTCACCGCAGTGTATTTGGATAAAGACAAATTGCAATTCAATATTAAACGCTTCCTTATTGAAACCACTACTTTAAAAACACCTTTCTCTTTTATTAAAGAAGGTGCTGGTAATTATGTGGTGGCAGTATCTACGTTTACAGAACCTATATTAGCAGTTAATACGGGAAGAGGCACACAGGTTAGAAAGACAAAGTTTAAAGTGAGTAAGATGGTAGATGTAATGGGTTGGAAGGCTATTGGTACCAAACTAGTAGACTTTTCAAAAACAGTAGAAATGACCTGGGAAAATAAAGTAGTCATAAAGGATCCGAACGATACACAACCTGAATTGTTTTAATTTAAAATATAAATCATGTCAACGATAAATGTAGGTCAGTTTAATTTGATGCGTGTAGACCGAAAAGTTGATTTTGGTTTTTATATGGATGATGGTGCAGAAGGAATCTTATTGCCAAAACGATTTGTTCCCTCAGGCCTTCAAGTAGACGACACCATTAGTGTTTTTGTTTACCATGATTCTGATAACCGATTAATTGCCACCACCCAAGAACCGCTTGCTGTTGTGGGAGACATCGCTGCTTTAAAAGTAGTAGAAGTTACTTCACAAGGTGCGTTTTTAGATTGGGGTTTAATGAAAGATCTATTCGTGCCCGTTTCACAACAATTATCTACCATGCGTTTGGGTGGTAAGTATTTAGTAAAATTATATATTGATGCACAAACTGGAAGGGTAGCGGCTACTGAAAAAATTGACAAACAAATTAGCAACGATAACTTAACAGTTAAAGAAGGCGAAAAAGTTAAAATACAAGTGTATAGAGAATCAGAAATTGGGTATGTTGTAATTGTAAACCAAATACATCAAGGCCTAGTATATAAAAATGAAGTTTTTACCCATTTACATATTGGACAATTTATAGATGAAGCTTTTGTAAAAAAAATTAGAGAAGACAATAAATTAGATATTGGTTTAGGCAAACAAGGGGGAGAAAAATTAGCCGATGACAATCAAAAAATAATCAGTTTATTAAAATCACATAAAGGTTTCTTGCCTTATCATGATAAGTCAGCGCCTGATGATATTTATGCTTTTTTTGGGATGAGTAAAAAAGCTTTTAAAATGAATGTGGGTATGCTGTATAAGCTTAAGTTAATCACTATTGAAGAAGATGGAATTCATCTAGTGCCTGAAACAATACCTACTACTTAGCTGCTTGCTCTGCTATTTCTTCCATTTGAATTCCACCATGGCTTTCATCATAAACACAGGCTCCATTTTTTATCAATAATATTTGTGGAGATTCATGCATTACATCAAATTTTTCGGCGATTGCTTGAGATATAGATCTATAATTGAGCAAATCTAAAAAGTTAAAATCAATATCAGCAGGGGTAGTCGATCTTTCTAATCTAGCTAAAGCCATTTTGCTAATACTACAAGTAGTACTATGTTTTAATATTATTTGTGGTTTTGTAAAAGAGGCTGCTGATATAGCATCAAGTTGTTCGATTGTTGTGATGGGATTCCACTGCATATATTCTAATTAAGGGTACAAATTTAATCTATTATTCCGATCTAATTTCATTGAAAATGATGATTTTGAACACTAAGTTTACATAACTTTACTACCAATATAAAATACTATGCGATTACAACTCACCAGACCCATTTGCTTTATTGATTTAGAAACTACTGGCATCAATGTAAGTACAGATAAAATAGTAGAAATTGCTATTGTAAAAATATTACCTAACGGAACCAAGCAAAATAAAAGGAAATTAGTCAACCCTGAAATGGCCATTCCAAAAGGGGCTTCTGATATTCATGGTATTTCTGATGAAATGGTAAAGGATGCGCCCACTTTTAAGCAAATTGCTAATGAAGTGAAGCAATTTATAGAAGCAAGCGATTTAGCCGGTTATAATAGTAATCGTTTTGATATTCCAATGTTAAATGAAGAATTTTTGAGAGCAGGCATTTCTGTTGACATCGAAGGAAGAAAGCTGCTTGATGTTCAAAAAGTGTATCATATGATGGAGCAAAGAACTTTATCAGCGGCTTATAAATTTTATTGCAACAAGAATTTAGAAGATGCCCATAGTGCAGAAGCAGATGCGACTGCTACTTGGGAATTATTGGAGGCTCAATTGGAGAAATACCCCCAAATGGGCAACACGGTGGATGCGGTAGTAAAATTTACTGGCGAAGACCAGATCATCGACTTTGCTAGACGATTTATCTATGAAAATGGGGTAGAAGTATTTAATTTTGGAAAACACAAAGGAAAGCCTGTAACTCAAGTACTTAAGGAGGAGCCTCAATATTACGACTGGATGATGAAAGGGGATTTTGCATTACATACGAAGCAAAAATTAACAGAAATTCTGAATAAAACCATCCTTCATAAGTAGGGGATCCAAAATCCCTAAAAAATACTTAATTTTATACGATTATACCCCCTGTTAATGTGAAAAAAATAGTCTTAATACCAACTTACAATGAAAAGGAAAATATTTCTTTAATTGTTCATGCTGTTTTGGGATTGGCTTCTGAATATCATTTATTAATTATTGATGACAATTCTCCAGATGGGACAGCAGGTATTGTCACTAGCTTGCAATCGAAATTCCCCGATAGATTATTTTTAGAAAGTAGACAAGGAAAATTGGGTTTAGGTACCGCCTATATACATGGGTTTAAATGGACATTGGCTAATAATTATGACTTTATTTTTGAAATGGATGCCGATTTTTCTCATAATCCAAATGATTTAGATAGATTATTACATGCCTGTGAACATGGAGCTGATGTAGCAGTGGGAAGTAGATATGTAAAAGGAGGGGAAACAGAAAACTGGCCCCTAAACAGAAGAATATATTCTTTAGGTGGTTCTGCTTATACTCGTTTGATTACTTGTATGCCCATTAAAGATCCTACTGCAGGATTTGTATGTTATACTAACAAAGTGTTATCTGCTATCAATTTTGATAACATAAAGTTTATTGGGTATGCTTTTCAAATTGAAATGAAATTTGCTGCATGGAAGCTAGGATTTAAAATAAAAGAAGTGCCTATTACTTTTGTTGATAGGAAGATAGGCGTTAGTAAAATGTCAAAAGGGATTATCAAAGAAGCTGTTTTGGGCGTATTAAATATGCAATGGCAATCTGCTACTGGACGTTTTGTTAAATCAATAAAACGCATACGTGTCAACTTTTAAGAAGGCAATTTTACAATTACATATTTTTGTTTTTTTAGCAGGACTTACTGGCCCTTTGGGTTATTTAATTCAATTAAATGGTTTGTTATTGGTTTTCTATCGCATGCTCATTACCACGCTTGTTTTATGGGGTATTAATTTAATCAGAAAATCCAAACATCATTATTCAGCTAAAACTAAGATGCAATTATTTGGCACGGGGGCAATCATTGCTTTACATTGGGTATGTTTTTATGGAAGTATTAAGTTAGCCAATGTTTCAATTGCCTTAGTTTGTTTTTCAAGCACTAGTTTATTTTCATCTGTATTAGAACCGCTTTCTAAAAAACATAAGATTAATTTACAAGATCTGCTCATAGGGTTACTTAGTTTAATTGGCATTTTACTCATTTTTCATTTTGATAGCAAGTTTAGAGTAGGAATTATAGTGGGTTTATTTTCTGCACTTTTTGCAGCAGTATTTTCTATCATCAACAAGCGAATCACCAATTTTGTGGATGTCAACACTATACAAACTTATGAAATGACGGGTGGCTTCTTATTCCTTATCCCTTTTGTATTGGTAATGAGCAGCATGAATCACTTTAATCCAATATTGATTACGCCTACAAAAATGGATTGGCTATGGCTATCAATTTTAGCAGTGGGTTGTACAGTTTTATCTAATCATTTGATGTTATCGGCGCTAAAGCATATCAGTGCATTTACATTAAATGTTACTTTGAATTTAGAACCTGTTTATGGGATTATTTTAGCTTTTATTTTGTTTAAAGAACAAAAGCAATTAGGGGGTAGCTTTTATATTGGGATAACATTAATTACCTTATCCGTAATGATACAAATGTTTCGAATTATCAAGCAGCATCAATTAAAAAATACTAGTCAATAGCGGGTATCCATAGTATTAATTTTATTCTTTAAAATTCGAAGATAAATCCTACAGTAGGCGTAATAAATACATTGTCATTTAAGCTTAAGGAAGGAATTGCATTAGACCCATCTTTTTTCATTGGTAAATTATCAGTGGTTTTAAAAGTACCATCTGCATTGTAGGAGAAAATATAATAAGGAGGAGACACTGTTTTAGATCCATACCAATTGGTTACATCTAAATAAAAATCAAGTGTTGATTTTTTAAAATTATATCTTTTATCTAATCTAAAGTCACTAGAATGGAAGTCCTTAGTTCTTAAGGTATTTAGTTTTGAATAATCCAATACACCTAAACCCAATGTAGTAAAATTAATTTTACTTGCATTCATATCATAGGGAGTATAGGGGGTACCGCCTTGATACCTAAACTTAATACCCAACTCCCAATTCTTATTAAATTTATATCCGCCGGTTAAACTTAATAAATGTATATTTTCCCAAGCACTAGGAATGAACTTACCCATATTATTTGAATAATAACTCCTAAAAAAGCTGTAGCTCATTATACCAAAAAAGCGTTTTGTTAATTTTTGTTGCGCAAACAATTCATAACCATACGACTTACCTAACCCATTCGTGATGATGGGTTCATTTCCTAATATATTAAAATCTGCACCTAAATTAGATAAGCTTACCCCTTTTTCTATACTAATAGGTACATTATGGTAATTTTTGTAAAAGACTTCAGCAGTAAAACGTGTGGCATCTGATGGGATGTATTCTAAACCAGTAACGTAATGTGTACTTTGAATGTAATCTGCATTTTTATTTACATAATT
>CAINFN010000088.1 GCA_903848125.1 uncultured Bacteroidota bacterium | reverse complement strand
GTTCTGCAACCAATGTTTTGGGCAACAGTTTAGCCACAACCGTAGTAAGCAAATGGGAGGGCTCTTTAGAAACACCAGCGCAAGCATAATATAAAACTATGATTCAATTATTAGATGCGTTTCATTGGAGTCAATTATTGCAACCTCAATATTATATTGAAAATGGGGGGCTGTGGCTATTGCTATTTGTGGTGTTTGCTGAAACAGGTTTATTTTTTGGCTTTTTCTTACCAGGAGATAGTTTGCTTTTTGTAGCAGGCATATACAGTGCACCATTGGCTGCGCAAATTTTTGTGAGTGAAAATGAATGGGTTAATTTATTTATTTTATTTTCTTTTATTTCCGTAGCTGGCATTGTTGGAAATTATATAGGATATCGAATTGGAAATAAAGTAGGTCCGGCCATGTATGATTGGAAAGAAAATTTATTATTCAAGAAAAAATATTTGGTACAAGCGCATGATTTTTATGAGAAGCATGGAGGTCGAGCTATTGTAATTGCTAGGTTTATTCCTATTGTGCGCACATTTGCACCCATTGTAGCAGGCATCGTGAAGATGGATAAAAATAAGTTCGGTTATTTTAATGTTATTGGGTCCATAACTTGGGTGGCCACCATGCTTTGTGCAGGACATTTTTTACAATCGTATATTTTAAATCATTTTCAGTTTGATTTGAAAAAACACTTGGAAGTAATTGTATTAGGCATTGTTTTTGTAACCACTGCCCCTGTTGTTTTTCAAGTAATAAAACATAAATCAAATAAATAATTTTTATTAAACGCTTATGACTACTAATAAACAAATAGGACTTTTGTCATTGCCAGTTTTTGTTGCCGCCTTAGGTTATTTCGTTGATGTGTATGATTTATTGTTATTTACTATTGTAAGACAACCAAGTGTAATGAGCTTAGGGGCTACTGCCGAAACCATTATTGTAGATAGTGCGCATATCATCAATTGGCAAATGTCTGGTTTATTAATTGGTGGTATTTTGTGGGGTGTTTTAGGGGACAAAAAAGGAAGATTAAAAGTGTTATTTGGCTCTATCATACTTTATTCAGTTGCCAATTTTTTAACTTCATTTGTACACACAGTCGATCAATATGCTTATTGCCGATTTGTTGGAGGTATTGGTCTTGCAGGGGAATTAGGGGCAGGAATTACCTTAGTTTCTGAAATGCTACCCAAAAACAAAAGAGGTATTGGTACTTCCATGGTAGCAGGGATTGGATTGTTTGGAGCCGTGTTTGCTTACTTCACTTTTAAAGCCACTTCAGATTGGAGATTGTGTTATCAAATAGGAGGGGTGCTTGGATTTTTCTTATTAATTCTTCGTGTAAAAGTAGCAGAGTCATTTATGTTTGAATCTGCAAAAGTGGCTAAGATTTCTAAAGGAAATTTTTTAATGTTTTTTACCTCCTATAAAAGGTTTTCAAAATACATCAAAGCCATTTTAATTGGTTTGCCCACTTGGTTTGTGATTGGAGTGATGGTCAATTATAGCAATAAATTTGCTACTGGTTTATATGGCGTGAATTTAATTGATTCAGGCAAGTCTGTGATGTTTGCTTATATTGGAATTGCAACAGGTGATTTATTGATTGGCTATGTGAGTCAGTATTTTAAAAGTAGAAAAAAAGCCTTATTACTTTTTTATTCTTTCAGTATAGTTTGTATGGTATTGTTTTTTAGTAGCATCAATAGCAATGACAAAAGCATGTATTTAATATGTGGTATGCTTGGCTTTAGTACTGGCTATTGGGCAATATTTAATACGATGGCTGCAGAACAGTTTGGAACTAATTTAAGGGCCACAGCGGCTACCACTATACCGAACATGGTAAGAGGGGCCTTGCCTTTAATCAACTTTTTATTCTTAGATATTTTACAAAAAAAACTAGGATGGACTATTGTACAAAGTGGCATTTTTACTGGAGCAACCGTAATGATCATTACACTTATTGCGTTTGTATTTACCGAAGAAACTTATCATAAAGATTTGGATTATTTGGAATACGATCAACCACTTCCATAGACAATAAAATATGCGTTTATTATTTATACGTTTTTCCTCTATTGGTGATATTGTGCTTACTACCCCAGCAGTACGTTGTGCCAAACAACAAATACCTGGGGTGGAGATTCATTTCTTAACCAAATTGGCCATGAAGGATTTGGTTGAAGCTAATCCATACATCGATCAATGTCATTATTTAGATGGGGATATAGCCGAAACCATTGGGTCTTTAAAGCAAATTTCATTTGATTACATTATTGATTTACATCATAATATTAGGTCTTGGAAAATAAAAAATGCATTAGGCGTTACCTCTTATAGTTATAAAAAGTTAAGCATAAGAAAACTACTTTTAGCAAAACTGCATATTAATTTATTGCCAAAAACTCATGTCTGTGATAGGTATGTAGACACATTAAAGCATTTAGGCGTTGCGAATGATGGCAAAGGGTTAGATTATTTTTTTTCAGCCAATAATAAATTTACTGCTGCTTTTTTACCCACTAGTCATCAAGCTGGTTTTATCGCTTTTGTGATAGGAGCTTCTTATGCAAATAAAAAAATGCCTGTGGTTAAGTGGATACAGTTGGCTCAACAATTAAATAGGCCTATTGTGTTGGTGGGCGGAAAAGAAGATATTGCTGATGCGCAAATCATTGCACAATCAAATACGAGCAGTATTTATAATGCTTGTGGCAAATATAATTTACAGGAGTCTGCTAGTATTATACAAATGGCCAATGTGGTTGTTTCGCATGATACCGGCTTTTTACATGTGGCCGCGGCATTAAAAAAACCAACCATTACCATTTGGGGCGCGACGAGCCCTGCATTACAATTTGAAGCGTATTATCCAAATAATAGTTCAATACATCATTACAATTCAATCGTCCCTCATTTAAGTTGCCAACCCTGCACCAAACAAGGAGCCAATCAATGTCCTAAGGGACACTTTGCCTGCATGCAATGGCAAGATATTAATGTCATTACTAGTAAGGTAAACGAGTTGCTTGTTGCTAAGTAATCTAAGATTTTCTTAAAAGAAAAAGCCTACCCTCGTTTTACTTAGGATAGGCTTTTATAGGGAATAAGTATATATTACTTTTTCTTTATTGAAGTATTACAATGTTTTTAAAACATCATTCATGCTTCTTACGGCTTCTGCACTTTTATTAAAAGCAGCTTGCTCATCGGCAGATAAATCCATTTCAACAATTTTTTCCCAGCCATTTTTACCAATCACTACAGGCACGCCCAAGCAAATGTCTTTTTGACCATATTCGCCATTCAAGCTTACGCAGCAAGTAAATAATTTCTTCTCATCTCTTACAATGCTTTCCACTAAAGCCGCTCCAGCAGCTCCTGGTGCATACCAAGCAGAGGTACCTAATAATTTAGTTAATGTAGCACCTCCTACCATGGTGTCATTGATAATTTTTTCTTGTTGAGTCGCATCCAAGAATTTTGTTACTGGAATGCTATTCCAAGTAGCATGCTTGATCAAAGGAATCATGGTAGTATCACCATGTCCGCCTACTACAAGCGCATTTAAATCTGCAGGGCTGCAATTTAATGTAGTGCTTAACTGATATTTGAAACGAGCACTGTCTAATGTACCACCCATTCCAATAATTTTATTTTTTGCTAAACCAGTAGATTGCAATGCCAAGTAAGTCATGGTATCCATTGGATTACTAATAACAATAATAATAGCATTAGGAGAAAATTTTAAAATATTTTCACATACCCCTTTCACAATTCCTGCATTGGTACCTATTAATTCTTCACGAGTCATACCTGGTTTGCGAGGTAGGCCAGAAGTAATAACAACTACATCGGAGTTGGCTGTTTTAGAGTAATCATTTGTGCTTCCTGAAATTCTTGTATCAAAACCAAGTAATGCTGCAGTCTGCATCATGTCCTGGGCTTTACCTTCTGCAAAACCTTCTTTGATGTCTAATAAAACTAATTCTTGTGCCAATTCTTTGCGGGCAATATTGTCTGCGCATGTTGCACCTACTGCTCCTGCACCAACTACGGTTACTTTCATATCATGTTATTTTTAATGGATTTAACTATTTTTCGGGGCAAAGTTAACTAATTGCTTTCTATTATTTTAGCCAATTCAAAAACATCTGCACCTTGTTCATAAACTTTTAATAAGGTGCCTTTAAGATAAAGGGCCATAAAGGGGGTCATCCTAGGTCTAAAAAAGGTAGGAATGGTATAGCTTGGGTCACGACCAATGACCATATTAGGCTGATTCACAATATTGTACTTTACAGCAAACTTTTTAATAGCTTCCATATCACGGTAGCTGTCCCAGATAAATAATACGTTTTTGAATTTTTCAGCATACTTAATTATTTCTGCTGCTTCTTTTTCACAATGTGGGCAATCTGGACTAAAGATGATGATGCAAGTAAATTTATATTTAGGAAGTTGCTTATTGGTAATTTCTTTACCATCAATACCTGTAATTGAAAACGCGGGTATTTTGTTGTCTTTCAAATAAGGCGCATTGGGGTCGACTACCGGAGCTTGTGCTTGAAGTTGAGTTAAAAATAATACACTCAATACTAAGGTTAAAAAATATTTCATAATGGTATTGTTATTTATTGTGGTTGCTTTTTTTGTTCTAGCATGCGCATCGATTTGGCATCTTGTAAAAATTCAGAAGCAAATATAAAATTGTTTAATAGTTCATTTTGACTGTAGATGATATCTTGGTTTGATCCTTCCCATTCTTTTATACCTTGGTTCAAATAAATAATATAATTTCCAATTTCCATTACACTATTCATATCATGTGTTACTACTATGGTAGTAATGTTAAACTCGACAGTTAATTCGTGTATGAGTTTATCTATCACCATGGAAGTTTGTGGATCTAATCCAGAATTGGGCTCGTCACAGAATAAATACTTTGGCTGCATAACCAATGCCCTAGCCAATCCTACTCTTTTTTTCATACCACCACTAAGTTCGGCAGGAAATTTATTATTAACACCTTCTAATTGAACGCGTGTCAATATCTTGTTTACTTTTATTTTTTTCTCTTCTAAGCTTAATTCAGAAAACATATCTAAAGGGAATCGAACATTTTCTTCGACGGTCATTGAGTCAAATAAAGCGTTTCCTTGAAACAACATGCCTAAATTCTGTCTCAAATCTTTTCGTTCTTCTTTTCCCATTGTAGAAAAAGGTATTTGATCAAAAATAATTTCACCCTTATCTGCTTTTAGTAAATCAACAATACATTTTACGAGCACTGTTTTTCCACTTCCGCTAGTTCCAATAATTAAATTACACATACCAGGTTTAAATTGTGCACTAATGTCATCTATGATTACACGGTCACCAAATTTTTTACTGATATGTTGAATTTCAATCATGGTTATTTATTGATTGGCATTTGTAAGGCCAATAAATCTTCAAAGGTATCAGGCCTACTAATTAAGCGGTGCTGACCATTTTCAAACAAAACTTGTGCAGGCTTGTATCTTGCATTGTAATTACTTGACATTTCATATCCATAGGCGCCGGCATTGTAAAATACCAACAAGTCTCCTTCTTCAATAGTGGGTAGGGGCCTGTCCCAAGCAAAAGTGTCAGTTTCGCAAATATTGCCTACTACTGCATACTGCTTTAGTTCTTTGGCAGGGGCTGTTAAGTTATCAATATGGTGGTAAGCATCATAAAACATGGGCCTAATCAAATGATTCAATCCACTATTGATGCCTGCAAAATTGATGTCGCCAGATTGTTTAAGCACATTTACTTTTGTTATAAAAAAGCCAGCTTCACTCACTAAATATTTACCTGGTTCAAACCAAGCGGTTAAATTTCTGCCTGCTTTGGCAGACAAATCGGCCATTACTTTATTAACTTCCTGGCCCAATAAAGCAATGTCAGTTCCTTTTTCATTGGGTTGATAAGGCACTTTAAACCCACCTCCAAAATCTAAAATATTCACGGTAGGAAAATCAGGTAATAGTTGTTCAAAAACCACGGCCGACTGTAAAAAAATTGCCACGTCTTTAATTTCACTACCTGTATGAATATGCAAAGTAGCAATATTGATTTTATATTTTTCTTGCAAAGCTTTTAGTTCTTTAATTTGCTTGGCAGGAATTCCAAATTTGCTTTTATCATGCCCTGTTGAAATTTTTAAATTGCCACCTGCCATGATATCGGGTCTTATCCTAACGCCTACTGGATATCTATTGCCATAAGTCATTCCAAATTTTTCTACATTGGATAAGCTGTCAATATTTACATGTACCCCCAAGCTCACGGCTTCTTTTATTTCTTCAAAGTCAACACTGTTGCTGGTGTATAAAATATTGGAAGGATCAAAGCCCACATGAATGGCTAATTTTACTTCATTGATAGAACTACAATCGATATTGCACCCAGCTTTTTTAAAAACATCCAATACATGAATATTGGTCAATGCCTTGCAGGCATAAAAAAAACAAACCGACTTATTCGAAAAATGGTTTAATAAATTTTTATACTGGTCTACCATTTTTTCAGCATGGTACACATACAAAGGCGTGCCATAGGTTTGGGCAGCTTCATTTAATTGCGCGTAGGTCAAACTGGAATTCATTGCACGAAGATACAATTAGAACTAGGTTCAGTGATTAGATCAACAATATAATTTTGAAAAAAAAGTAGGAATGGAAAAGCTGCTAAATCTTATGCAACTGGACTTTCTGGGCTGGCATCTTCTTCATTAGATTCCGCCTCAAACCCGTCAGTCTCTTCAGGAAGATTAGGTGTTTCCGCTTCATCTCCGTCTTCGGTTTGTTCAAAAACGCTGTTGTCGGTAAAGTCTTCAGGCTTGATGATGGTGGCTTCTACCAATTGGTCGGCTAAAACCTCTCTAATTTTAGGTAAATCATCGGTCGAATTAATGCCAAAATAATCCATAAAGTTTTTAGAGGTAGAGTAGACCAATGGCTTACCAGGTAAATGTTCGTTTCTACCACTGATGGTGATTAATTCCTTCTCCAATAATTTTTGAATAGAATAATCGCTGTTCACGCCTCTGATGGCTTCTACTTCCCCCTTGGTAATGGGTTGTTTATAAGCAATAATGGCCAAAGATTCTAAAGCCGCATTGGACAAACGCTTTAAAAATTTATCTCCATTTAATTGAGCAATGGTTTTGTGAAAGTCGGGCTTGGTTAAAAACTGCCAGCCACCGCCACTTTGTTTTAATTCAAAAGGGTAAAATTCAGTGCTGTACTTTTCTTGAATTCCGTTTAAGGCGCTTTCCACTTGATCCAAACTAATGCGCTC
This sequence comes from uncultured Bacteroidota bacterium, assembly GCA_903848125.1. Taxonomy (GTDB): domain Bacteria; phylum Bacteroidota; class Bacteroidia; order Chitinophagales; family Chitinophagaceae; genus Sediminibacterium. The sequence goes on along the minus strand of CAINFN010000088.1, from coordinate 56 downwards.
TTCTAAAAATCCAAAAGCGTTGTTGATTAATTCAGTGATATCGTTAGCGTTCAATG
>CAINFN010000087.1 GCA_903848125.1 uncultured Bacteroidota bacterium | reverse complement strand
TATTATTAAAGTAACCGAAAAAGCATTTGATGATTTTGCCAATACCGGTTCAGACGAATTATTCAATAAGAAAATTTTAGGCATTTAAACATTTAAAAAAGAAGTACTATGAAGAAGGTTTTATTTATTTTAACTACTAGTTTTTTTGTAATGGCTTGTAGTAATGGAACAACAGAAGCAGGAAAAGCAGCAGATGGCTCAAAAGAAGCAGTAGCCTCTACAGGGAATTCATTAGCCGATAATCCTGATTATCAAAAAGGTTTAGCTTTAGTGGCAACTAGCGATTGTTTGACTTGTCATAAAATAAACGAAAAAAATATTGGACCTGCTTACAAAGATGTAGCAGCAAAATATGAAAATACAGATGCCAATGTTAAGATGTTGGCTGAAAAAGTAATCAAGGGTGGAAGTGGCAATTGGGGTGCTATTCCAATGACACCACATCCACAATTAAAACAAGAAGATGTGGAAGCGATGGTAAAATATGTATTACTATTAAAGAAGTAATCTTCATTTTACAAATGGCTTTTATCATTCATTAACTAATCTAACAACATGAAAAAAATATTATTTGCTATTGCAGTAATTTTTGCTTGCACACAAGCCAATGCACAAAAATGGATCTCCTTATTTGATGGCAAAACAACCAAAGGCTGGCATAGCTTTGGAAAAACAACTGTTGGAGAAGCTTGGACAGTTGACAACGGTGTTATCGTTTTAGATCCTGCTGCTAAAAAAGCCGGTAAAGAAGGTGGTGATATTGTTACCAATGAAAGCTACCAAGATTTTCATTTACAACTAGAATGGAAGATCTCTAAAAATGGAAATAGCGGTATTATATTTTTCGTGCAAGACGATCCAATAAAGTATAGAAATACTTATCATACCGGACCTGAAATGCAAGTGCTGGATAACGATGGACATCCTGATGGAAAATTAATTAGCCATAGAGCTGGGGACTTATATGATTTAATCGTGGGTAAAGAAGGTGTAGCCAAACCATTTGACGAATGGAATAAAGTAGATATTATTTCTGTAAAAGGAAAATTGGACCTAATCTTAAATGATGTAACGATAGTAAGTACCCATTTGGGTGATGATGGATGGAAAGAATTAATTAGAAGATCAAAATTTGCAAAAGGAGAATCTCCTGATTTTGGAAAAGTTTTTTCTGGCCACATTGCATTACAAGATCATGGCGATAAGGTTTCTTATAGAAACATTCGTATTCAAAAATTATAATCCATAATAGTGCTAACTATTCATGAAAACTTCATGCGTCAGGCCCTCGTGCAAGCACAGAGGGCCTTTGACATGGATGAAGTACCAGTAGGTGCTGTATTAGTGATGCATGATAAAATAATTGCCAAAGCACACAATCAAGTACAACTTTTAAAGGATGTGACTGCGCATGCAGAAATTTTAGCCATCACCAGTGCCTGCGAAAACTTACAAGCCAAGTATTTAACTGAAGCTACCTTATATGTTACTGTTGAACCCTGCTTAATGTGCGCAGGTGCATTGTATTGGAATAAAATAGGGCATATTGTTTTTGGCGCCTACGATGAAAAAAATAGTTACCGCAGAGTAACAGAAAAAAATCCTTTCCATCCTTCCACAACCCTAGTTGGAGGAATTTTACAAGACGAATGCGCAGGGCTAATGCAGTCTTTTTTTAAAGCCAAACGATAAAAGTATACTTATATAGCTTTGTAAAAAATAGCTTTCCTGCGTAATCCTAAAAACGGATTACTTCGGAAACTATTTATTTACTGCGCTTACAGCTTACTTTTATTTTCTATTTAAGGAAAAAAAGCATTGACTTCGCTTAAATCAAAGGAAAGCATTGTAATTTTAGGCTTCATTTTGATAAACAATAAATAAAAAATATGTCATTTACTTTACCAGCGTTACCCTACGCACACGAAGCATTAGAGCCTCATTTTGATACTTTGACCATGCAAATACACCATGGCAAACACCATCAAGCTTATGTAGACAATTTAAACAAAGCCATTGCAGGTACGCCTAATGAAGGAAAAACCTTAGAAGAGTTAGTAAAAGTAGCTGGCACGATAAGCCCTGCAGTAAGAAACAATGGTGGCGGACATTGGAACCATAGTTTTTTCTGGGCAAGCTTAGCACCAAATGCTGGCGGAGCTCCTTCGGGCGCATTGGCTGATGCCATCAATAGTAGCTTTGGAAGTTTTGATGCCTTCAAAGAAAAGTTTGCTGCTGCGGGTATGACTCGTTTTGGAAGTGGCTGGGCTTGGTTAATTGTAAAAGACGGAAAATTAGAAGTAAGCTCAACACCCAATCAAGACAATCCTTTAATGGACGTGGCTGAAGTAAAAGGACATCCTATTGTAGGTGCTGATGTTTGGGAACATGCCTATTATTTAAAATATCAGAACAAACGAGTTGAATATATTACCAATTGGTGG
>CAINFN010000086.1 GCA_903848125.1 uncultured Bacteroidota bacterium | reverse complement strand
TGTTCGCGATAAACTAAAGAAACCCAAAAATCTTTTATATCATATATGATGGATTGCATATTTTTATTTAGTTACAGTAAATCAGTAAAGAATAATGTGCACATAGGCATAGGTAAAACATATTAAAACACAATCAAACAATTATCTTCAACTTATTGAAAATTATAAACAAAGTTTACATCATCTAGCTGAATGTGGTATTTCGATTGTGACTTATAATTTTATGCCAGTGATGGATTGGACAAGAACCAACCTTGCTTATCCAATGCCTGATGGTTCTTTGGCCTTATTGTTTGAAAAAGCTGCCTTGGTGGCTTTTGATTTGTATATGCTCAAACGAAAAGGCGCTGAATTGGAGTATACTAAAGAGGAGATAGCGCAGGCAAAAAAATTATTTGAAAATGCAAGTGAAGAAACAAAATTGACGATTCAAAAAAATATAATAAAGGGTTTGCCAGGAAGTGAAGAAAGTTTTTCGATGGCACAATTTCAGGCTGCTTTAGATGCCTATCTAGGAATTGATGCGGAAAAATTAAGAAGTCATTTAATTTATTTTTTACAACAAGTAGTGCCTGTGGCTGATCAAATAGGAATTAAAATGGTGATTCATCCAGATGATCCACCTTTTCCCATTTTAGGATTACCAAGAATTGTAAGTACTGCCGCTGATTTTGAAGTTTTAATTAAAGCGGTACCTTCCTTAAGCAATGGCTTGTGTTTTTGTACAGGGTCTTTTGGGGTGAGGGCAGATAATAATTTACCGTCCATGGTAAAACAATTCGGAGACAGGATCAATTTTATTCATCTGCGTAGTACCAGAAGAAATGCGCAAGGCGATTTTTACGAAGACAATCATTTGGATGGGGACGTTGATATGTATGCTGTGGTAAAGGAAATTGTAGATGTAATGCGTAAAAGAGGAGTAAGCATTCCAATGCGCCCCGATCATGGTCATCAGCTATTAGACGATTTGAAAAAAACCACCAATCCAGGCTATTCGGCCATTGGAAGGCTAAAAGGACTGGCTGAATTGCGTGGTTTGGAATTAGGAATCATAAGAAGTATACAAGAAAATTAATAATTTACATCCTAACTAATTAAAACAAAAAGAGTCGAATCTAAATTTCTAAATAATCAATCAATAAAACTTAAATAAAATGGCTAAAAAAGTAGTTACCCTCGGAGAAATTATGTTGCGTTTGTCAACACCAGATTTCAAAAGATTTGTACAAGCCGATACATTTGATATCACTTATGGAGGTGGCGAGGCCAATGTGGCTGCTGCACTTTGTAATTATGGATTGAATGGCACCTTTGTTACCAAAATACCCAATAACCCTATTGGTCAATCTGCCATCAATCATTTAAGAAGATATGGGGTAGACACTCAATTTATTGCACGTGGTGGGGATAGACTTGGTATTTATTTTTTAGAAACTGGAGCTTCTATGCGTGCATCACAAGTGGTGTATGATCGAGCAGGGGCTTCTATTGCAGAAGTAGATGCAAGCGAGTTTGATTTTGATAAAATTTTTGAAGGGGCAGATTGGTTCCATACTACAGGTATTACTCCGGCTTTAAGTGATAAAGCAGCGGCTTTAACTTTAGCAGCATTAAAAGCGGCCAAAGCAAAAGGCATTACGACTAGTATTGATTTAAATTACAGAAAAAAATTGTGGAGCAAGGAAAAAGCAAGAGAAGTGATGACAGAATTGTGTAAATATGTAGATGTATGTATTGGAAATGAAGAAGATGCCGATACTACTTTAGGATTTAAAGCAGCAGATACTGATGTAACCAAAGGAGAATTAAATTTAGACGGATTTAAAGATGTATTTAAGCAAATGCAAGCAAAGTTTGGATTTAAATTCATCGCGTCTTCTTTGAGAGAAAGTCATAGTGCAAGTGATAATGGATGGAGTGCATTGGTGTACAATGGCACCGATTTTTATCATACCAAACAATACAATGTTCGTATTGTAGACAGAGTAGGTAGCGGGGATAGTTTTGCTAGTGGATTAATTTATGGATTAGTTACTGGAATGCCCATGGCAGAAGCGGCTGAATTTGGCGTAGCAGCCAGTGCATTAAAACATACGATTCCAGGTGATCTTAACCATGCTACTTTAAGCGATGTAAAAGAATTGATGAAAGGAGATGGAAGCGGACGTGTTCAAAGATAAAATTTAAAATTATGATAATAGATACTTTACAAAATGCTGCTAAATACTATGGGGTGCATCCTTTATTCAAACAAGCATTTGAATACATTGCTGCTCAAAATTTAGATGCTATTGAAATAGGTAAATTTGATTTTGCAGATGGATTAAAATCAATCAATAGTACAGCACAAGGAAAAACAGCCGAGGCGAGTGTTGCAAAATTTGAATGTCATAATCAAAATATTGATATTCAAGTTTGTGTTAAAGGCCATGAAACGATGGGCTGGAAGCCAAGGGAAAAATGTGTACTTCCTAATGGTGATTATAACCATGAAAAAGATGTTCAATTGTATTTTGATCAACCCGACACCTTTTTTAATTTAACCAACCATCAATTTGTTATCTTTTTCCCAGAAGATGTTCATGCGCCAATGATTGGAGAGGGAGAGATTACTAAAATGGTCATTAAAGTGCGTATTTAATTTAATTTCAAAAAATATAAAAATAGTTATGGATAAAAATCAACAAGCAATAGATGCGATCATCCATCAAGGGATGTTGCCTTTGTATTTTAATGCAGATGAATCAGTTAGTATTGACATTTTACGTGCCATCTATAAAGTGGGTATAAAAGCAGTTGAGTATACCAATAGAGGAGAGGCGGCTTTTAAAAATTTTAAAGCAATGGTTCAAGTGAGAAATGCTGAAATGCCTGAATTACTATTAGGAGTAGGGACAATTAAAAATGAAGCACAAGCCATTGAATATGTTGCAGCAGGGGCCGATTTTTTAGTGAGTCCAGGTTATGTGGAAGCGGTAGCTAATTTTGCACATAGTAAAGGGTTATTGTATGCACCAGGCTGCATGACACCTACTGAAATCATTGAAGCAGAAAATAACGGAGTAAAATTTATTAAACTTTTCCCAGGTAATTTATTAGGCCCAGAGTTTTTAAGTGGTATAAAAGATATTTTTCCTAAGTTGTTATTTATGCCTACTGGTGGAGTAGATACCACAAGAGAAAATATTGAAGGTTGGTTTAAAGCAGGTGTTTGTGCAGTAGGAATGGGAAGTAAGTTAATAAGTAAAAAATTAATGGAGGCTAAAGATTATACAACAATAGAAGTAGAAACAAAAAAAGTGTTGGAGTTGATACATTCTATTAAAGCAAAATAAATGAATCAAAAGCCTGTTATTGGAAATTTTCGTTGGACCATTTGTGCTTTGCTTTTTTTGCAACAACAGTTAATTATTTAGACAGGCAAGTTTTAAGTTTACTTAAGCCCACTTTAGAAAAGGAATTTGATTGGAGTAATTCAGATTATGCCAATATTGCTTCTGTTTTTCAATTTATTTATGCTTTTTGCATGTTATTTGCAGGCAGAATTATTGATAGGCTAGGAACTAAATCTGGCTATGCCTGGGCCATCATCATATGGTCATGTGGAGCTATTATACATGCCTTATCAGTTCCTTTTGGTACTGGCATCAGTGCTATTTTGGGTTGGTTGGGAATAGCGGCAGTACCTGTTTCTATTGCTGGCTTTATGTTTTCAAGAGCTGTATTAGCCATTGGTGAAGCAGGAAATTTTCCAGCAGCCATCAAAGCGACTGCCGAATATTTTCCCAAAAAAGAGCGCTCTTTTGCTACTGGCATATTTAATTCAGGAACTAATGTTGGTGCTATCTTAGCCCCCTTGTCTGTTCCTTGGATTGCAAAAAATTGGGGATGGGAAGCAGCTTTTATTATTATTGGGGCAATTGGGTTTTTATGGTTGATTTTTTGGTTTATAGTTTATGATACACCCAAAAATCAAAAAAGAATAACTGCAGCTGAATTGGCTTACATCCATGCAGATGTAGAAGAAGAAATGGCCATCGATAATGGGAAACCAATCAATAAGGTTGCATGGAGCACTTTGCTTGGATTTAAGCAAACTTGGGCTTTTTCTATTGGTAAGTTTTTAACGGATGGAGTTTGGTGGTTTTTCTTATTTTGGTTACCGAGTTATTTAAAAGACCAATACAGTATGGAAGGCACACAAATCATACTACCTCTTTCTGTGTTGTATAGTTTAACAATGATTGGCAGTATTGGTGGTGGTTATTTTCCCACTTATTATATAAATAAAGGATTTAAACCTTATGATGGACGAATGAAAGCGATGTTATTTATCGCCTTTATACCCTTATTGGTTTTGGCAGTTCAACCATTGGGCTATCTTAGTTTTTGGATTCCTGTTTTGTTTATTGGTATTGGTGCCTCTGCTCATCAAGCATGGTCGGCTAATATATTTACCACTGTTTCTGATATGTTTCCTAAAAAGTCTGTAGGCTCAATAATAGGTATCGGAGGCATGGCAGGAGGTATAGGAGGAGTGGTTATTTCAAAAGTGGGAGGGTGGTTATTTGATGCCTATAAATTAAAGGGAATACATATGGCCATTAATAAGGCAAATGAAATAGGGCTTTCTCCTTTTTTACAAAAAGTTAATTCCTTACATAGCCTTGATGCCAAAGGGGGAGCAATCAATTTAGTAGAAAAAGATTGGTCACATTTAGCAGATAAATTAGTACAACCCATACAAGCCATGGACCCAGTTCATTTTGAACAGTTTTCTAGGCTTCAAAAACAACTAATTCAACAGGAAATGTTCACTGCCTATAGTTTTATGTTTGCTTATTGCGCCATCGCCTATTTATTGGCTTGGAGAATCATGAAATGGTTGGTACCTAAAGAAAAAATTATTAACTTACCTTAATATTTTTTTCAAAGCTCAATAGATTTTTATGAAAAAGTTGGTATGGTTGTTAGCATGCGTAAGTTTAACTAGTGTAAGTAAGTTGCTTGCGCAGAATAATTTTGAAAACTTATTCAACGGTAAAGATTTATCTGGGTGGGTGCAATACAATGGCAAGGCAAAATACACCGTAGAGCATGGAGAAATAGTGGGCCGAACCGTTGCCGACGAGCCAAACAGTTTTTTAACTACTCAAAAAGAATATGGGGATTTTATTTTAGAATTAGATTTTAAAGTAGATCCACAAATGAATTCAGGTATTCAATTTAGAAGTGAGTTAAATGATAGCAATGATCATTGTGAAGTAACAGATAAACATACTCCTTATAGAGTGCATGGCTATCAAATGGAAATTGATCCCTCTGCTAGGGCTTGGAGTGGTGGTATTTATGACGAGGCAAGAAGAGGTTGGTTGTATCCATTGGAATACAATGTGGCTGCAAAATCTGCTTTTAAAAACAATGCTTGGAATCATTATAAAATTGAAGCCATTGGTAATAGCATACGCACTTGGGTAAATGGAATAGCCTGTGCACACATCATTGACAACATGACTCCAAAAGGATTTATTTCTTTGCAAGTACATGCCATAGAAAATGTGAAAGACGAGGGGCAAGAAGTAAGATGGAAAAATATAAAAATTCAGACAAAGAATTTAAAACCAGCACCTGCGGATCATTTATTTGTAATCAATTTAATTCCTAATACAATTTCCGAAGATGAACAAAAAAATGGGGTTCGTCTTTTATGGGATGGGGTAAGTGCTAAAGGTTGGAGAGGAGCAGGGCAAACCACTTTCCCAGACAAAACATGGTACATCAAAGACGGTATATTAAGTGTAAAAGGAAGCAATGGTGCGGAGGCTAAAAATGGAGGGGACATTGTAACCATGGATGAATTTCATGCATTTGATTTACAATTTGAATTTAGGATTACAGATTCAGCCAACAGTGGTGTAAAATATTTTGTAACAGAAAAAGAAAAAACGGGTGGGTCAGCCATTGGCTTGGAATACCAGATACTGGATGATGACAAACATCCTGATGCAGTGCAGGGTTCGATTGGGAATAGAACCATGGCGTCTTTATATGACTTGATCCCTGCCTTAAGAATTGGAGCAGGTCGCCGTGAAAAAATACCAGTAGGTCAATGGAATAGAGGGCGTATCATAGTTTTTCCAGATGGTAAAGTTGAGCATTGGATCAATGGATGGAAAGTAGTAGAGTACCAAAGAGGAACACAATACTATTATGCACTGGTAGCAAAAAGTAAATATGTAATTTGGCCCAATTTTGGCATGGCGGATAAGGGGCATATTTTATTACAAGAACATGGAACAGATGTATCTTTCCGAAGTATAAAAATAAAAGAGTTATAAATTTTAATAAATTAACCACTAAAAATTAGGGTATGAAAAATTCAAGAAGAAGTTTTCTTAAGCAAACTGCAAAAGCTTCTGCTGCTGTTTATGCTACAACTTTAGGCTTTTCTGCAAAAAGTTACGCCAATATTATTGGTGCAAATGATAGAGTAAGACTAGGGGTGGTGGGCTTTTCAGATAGATTTAGAACCTCACACTTACCTAGTTTTTTAAATCATTACAAAGAATTAAATTTTGACATTGTTGCTGTTTCTGATATTTGGAAAGTTAGAAGAGAAGAAGGAGCCGATTTTTTACAAAAAACATTTGGACACAATATTAGGGCTGCAAGAAACAATGATGAATTGTATGCAGGTAAAGATATTGATGGTGTTTTTATAAGTACGGCCGATTTTCAACATGCCATTCATGCTACGGAAGCAGTAAAGGCAGGCATGGATGTATATTGTGAAAAACCATTTGCAGAAACCATGGAAGACAATCGAAATGCTTTAAAAGTAATTAAAGCTTCCGATAGAATTGTTCAAATAGGATCACAAAGAAGAAGTGGTACTAATTATCAAGCCGCTGCAGATTTTATACAAGCAGGAAAATTTGGCCCAATTACCATGGTGGAATTAACATGGAATGTGAATCAACCTGGTAGATGGAGAAGGCCAGATTTGGTAGCTAAGTGTAAGGAAGAAGATTTGGATTGGAATCGTTTTTTATTAAATCGACCGCATGTAAATTTTGACCCAAGAAAATATTTAGAGTATCGATTGTTTTGGCCTTATTCTTCTGGAATGCCAGGACAATGGATGAGTCATCAAATTGACACAGTGAATTGGTTTAGTAAACTTCCACATCCAAGAAGTGTAACAGCCAATGGGGGTGTGTATGTTTGGAAAGATGGAAGAAAAAACTGGGATACCACTACTGCGGTCTTTGAATATGGGCCTTTAGATCAACCCAATGAAGGATTTCAAGTAGTATTTATGTCGCGCATGCACAACGGAGATGAGAACCCTTCTGAAATTTATTATTCAAATGGAGGAGAGTTAAATTTAGTGACTAATATGGTTTCTGCTAATGGTGGCCTAAAAGCAGGACCAGCAGCAGCTATGAAAATGCAACCCAATTTATTATCTAGTTTTGATTTATCCAATAATGCAGCAAAAGTAGTGGCTTCAGCCAATACTGGTGGAGACGTTTTAACTTCGGCACATGTAAGAAATTGGATGGAATGTATTAGAAGTAGAAAACAACCCAATGCCCCTGTAGAAGCAGGTTATCAACATTCTATTGCTACTATTATGACGAATGCTGCTTGTAAAACTGGCGCTAAAGTTACTTTTGATGAAAAGACACAAGAAGTAATGGCCAATGGAAAACCATTTAAATATTAATTGAGTTTGAAATAAATTATTGAATTGGGAAATGGTCGTTATTTCTTCTTTTTTGACTTCCTTTTTTTGTCATAGGAATCATTAAAATAACAGCTCATGTTGCGGTGGTTTCCGCAATTGCCATCCTCTTTCATGGTGATCTGATTGCCTTCTATCTTAAAGTGAATGATACAGGCGTCTCCTTTTTCTGAATAAATGGCTGAATTTTTTGTGAAACTCATCAGCCCTTTTAATTCGCCAACACAATCGCCATTGTTC
>CAINFN010000085.1 GCA_903848125.1 uncultured Bacteroidota bacterium | reverse complement strand
TTACCAAGTAAAAGTAACAGATGAAATGATTCAAAACGAGGTGGATAGAATTCAAACCCGCAATGGTAAAATGACTGATCCTGAAACAGTGGAGAGTGAAGAGAACGTAATCAATTTAACTTTTACAGAATCAGATAAAGAAGGCAATGTTATCGAAGGAGGTATTAGCAAAGACAATTCTTTATTGATTAAATATTTTGCAGAGAAATCTAGAAAGCAATTTATAGGTAAGAAAAAAGACGATACCCTAGTCATTCAATTAAAGAAAGCTTTTGAAGATAAAGAATTAGACATCATTGTTGGTGATTTAGGCATTTCAAAAAGCGATGCTGATAAATACTTCAAGTTGCTTATAACCAAAGTGGGCTTGATTGAGAAAGCACCACTAGACGAAACTTTATTTTTAGCTACTTATCCTAATCAAGCTATCAAAACAGAAGAAGAATTTAGAGCTGCCCTTAAAAAAGACATCGAAGGTCATTATGAGTTACAAGCAAAAAATCAAATTCATGATCAAATTTATCATCATTTGATTGACCATACTAAAATGGAATTTCCAGTTCCCTTTTTAAAGCGTTGGTTACAAAAAGGTGGAGAGAAGCAAAGAACAGAAGAAGAAACTGAAAAGGAATACCCGGTATTTCAAGATCAATTAAAATGGACTTTGATCAGTGGCCAACTTGCGGTCGATTATAAAGTACAAGTGGTGGCAGAAGATTTAAAAAACTTTGCAAAGCAACAATTAATGAGTTACATGGGCCCACAAATGGGTGCCCTTGGTGACAATGATCAATGGTTGGAAGATTATGCAGTTAGAATGATGCAAGACCGAAAATTTGTGGACGATAGTTATCAAAGAATAAGTACCGAAAAGCTATTTACCGCTTTAGAAACCGACGTGCAAGCTAAGGACGAAGCAATTGAGGCGGAGAAATTTGCCGACATGCTGAACCATCATCATCACTAATCTTCATTGATTATCAATGTATTTTGGCTTTTATTTAGCCTATAGGGTGCAAAGTTTGGCACCCTTTTTGTAGTTCCTTTGGGTACAAGGATTTACCTTTACTTACTGAAAAACGAAATTATGAACCTAGGACAAGAATTTGAGCAATATGCCATTAAGCATAAAGGAATTAGTAGCAATACGTTACATCAATACAAAAAAAGTGTGACCAATCTAACCCCCTACATCATAGAGGAGCGTCCGATGAATGTGGCCAGTATGGATGTATTTAGTAGATTAATGATGGATCGTATTATATTTTTAGGCGAAGGTATTAATGACTATGTGGCCAATATTGTAACCGCTCAATTGCTTTTTTTAGAAAGCACTGATCGTACAAAAGACATTCAAATGTATATCAATAGCCCAGGTGGAAGTGTTTATGCAGGCTTAGGTATTTATGATACGATGCAATTTATTAGCCCAGATGTGGCTACTATTTGTACAGGTATGGCTGCCAGTATGGGTGCCATTTTATTGTGCGCAGGGGTAGAAGGAAAAAGAACTGCATTGAAACACAGCAGAATTATGTTGCACCAACCTAGTGGCGCTATTGGTGGTCAAGCATCAGACATTGAAATTACAGCTCGCGAAATAAGAAAATTGAAACATGAATTGTATGAGGTGATTGCACACCATACACATAAAGATGTTGAAACCGTTGGAAAAGATTGTGATAGAGACTTTTGGATGACAGCCGCAGAAGGTAAAGCATACGGCCTAGTTGACGAAGTACTTTTAACCAACCCAAGAAAATTAAAAAAATAATACCGATTAATTAAATTTTATGATAGTCAATAATAGCTATTTAATGGAGGAAGAAGAAGAGCCAAGAGAAGACAAGAAGGAAGAAGCGGCGCCTAGTTTTTTAAACAAGAAGATGGAACATCTTTTTTTTGAAAAAAGAGCCATTTACTTGTGGGGACCCGTAGATGATAAGTCGGCCAAAGACATTGTCAATAAATTAATTTTATTGGATGCAGACAAGCCAGGTGCTGATATAAAATTTTACATCAATAGCCCAGGTGGCGTGGTCACCAGTGGCATGGTCATGTATGATACCATTAAGTTGATTAAAAGTCCAGTACAAACTATTTGTATGGGATTGGCTGCAAGCATGGGTTCTATTTTACTAAGTGCAGGAGAAAAAGGCAAACGTACCATTTTCCCTCATGGAGAAGTAATGATACACCAACCAAGTATTGGTGGTTATTTTCAAGCCAACAGTGCTGATATAGAAATTCATGCAGAGCAAATTCGCAAAACAAAAGAATTAGGCGCAAAAATATTAGCCGACAATTGTGATAAAACGGTAGCTCAAATTATGAGTGACTTTGATAGAGATTATTGGATGAATGCTAAAGAAGCCGTAGCCTATGGTATTGTAGATAAAATTGCCAAGCAACTTTAAAAAATTAAAAAATGGCTAAAACCGAAACAGTACATTGTTCATTTTGCGGTCGCAACCGAGACGAGGTTAAAATACTTATCGCTGGTACCGACGGACATATTTGCGAAAACTGTATTGAGCATGCACATGAAATAATTCAAAAAGAATTTCATCAGAAAAAAGCAGATGGAAAAGCAGGTACATTGAAAGTTCAAAAGCCAATGGCCATTAAAGCATTCATGGATCAATACATTATAGGTCAAGATGAAGCCAAAAAAATTCTTTGTGTAGCAGTGTACAATCATTTTAAGAGAATTAACTTACCTGTTACTACCAAAAACGAAGTGGAGATTGAGAAAAGCAATGTAATTATGATTGGCGAAACGGGTACCGGTAAAACCTTGCTTGCCAAAACCATTGCTAAGCTTTTAAACGTGCCTTTTGCGATTGTTGATGCCACTGTATTCACTGAAGCTGGTTATGTTGGGGAAGATGTGGAAAGCATGCTTACTCGCTTATTACAAAACTGCGACTATGATGTTGAAGCAGCCCAAAGAGGCATTGTCTATATAGATGAGATTGATAAGATTGCCCGTAAAAGCGACAACGCTTCTATCACCCGTGACGTGAGTGGCGAAGGGGTTCAACAAAGCTTGCTAAAAATGCTAGAAGGAACAGATGTTCTCGTACCTCCTCAAGGCGGTCGCAAACATCCCGATCAAAAAATGATTAAAGTAGACACAAAAAATATATTATTTATTTGTGGTGGTGCTTTTGATGGTATAGACAAAATTATTGCCAGAAGAATTAACACCAACGCCATTGGATTTAGTGTAAATAAAGATGAGCAAGAATTGCAACGTAAAAACTTATTGCGCTTTGTAAATGCACAAGACATTAAGAGCTTTGGTTTAATTCCAGAACTATTAGGAAGATTACCCATTATCACCCATTTAGAACCTTTGGATGCTGCTACTTTAAGAAGTATTTTAACAGAGCCTAAAAACGCTTTAATCAAACAATACACTCAATTATTTGCTATTGAAAAAATTAAATTAGTAATTGAGCCAGCAGTATATGAATTCATTGTTGAAAAAGCAATGGAATACAAATTAGGCGCTAGAGGACTTAGAAGTATTTGTGAATCTTTATTTACCCAAGCTATGTTCGAAATGCCTGGCACCAATGCGACTGAATTTAATGTTACCCTTGAATATGCTCAAGCCATGTTTAATAAAAGTAAATTAAGCAAACTAAAAGCAGCCTAATCTTTTTTATAAAAATAAAATAAACAAAATGCAAGAACTTATTGATCGTTTAGTAAAAGAAGCCAATGTAACTCCAGAGCAAGCAAAACAATCTATTGAAACCATTGCTGCATTTGTAAAAGAAAAATTCCCAATGTTGGGCGGCGCAGTCAATCAGATATTTAAAGCAGGCAAGTAATTAATAAAAAATCCCGTCCAAATTTCTTAGAACGGGATTTAAAACAAGCAATCGATAATGAGAATTCTGTAACAATTATAGGATTTTTATACAGTTGTACAAAAAATAATGCCTACTTATTATTTTACAAACAACCGATCGTAATTATTTAAGCGTAAGCAATCAATCTATTCTAATTTTATTTTGAAGCCAGTTGGCTTGCAGTTCTGTCAAATCAAATTTTAGCACTAAGTCACGCAACCCTATTTTACCTCCATGCTCTTTTTTATACTGAAATAATTGCCTTATTTCTTTGTCTTGAAAAAGCCCAAGGGATTTCCACTGATCCAAAGTCATTCTATTTGCTACCCATTTCATTTCCTTTAGCTTCTGAACAATTAAATGCGGTCTAATTAGTTGAAAGCAACTATCCGTTATTCCATATACTTTTGTTATTTGAAATATCGAAGAAAAACCTCCTAGGTACTGCTTATATTCAATCAATCTTTGAATAGTGCCCATGGGCAACTTAGTTTTTTGCTGCCATTCCAATGGGCTTGCTTCATTTATATCTATCGTCCATGCAGGTTTATTGAACTGCCCCTTATTGCCTAAAAAAAATGAATGGGCAGCGTAAGGTGGAAGTTTTTGGTTCTTTGGAATAGGCCCCTTTTCTGATAGCTCAACAAAAGGCATTAATTTTTCTAGCAACTCAGCTTTCAGCCCATACCAATGTGCTAGGTCTTCTTTACGATAAAAGCGTCCTCCTTTATTTCTATAATGTAGTAAAGTACTTATTTGTTTAGGAGGAATTCCTAGCAGCAAGGCGTGGCCGCTATCTATGGTATTAGGATCAAATTTAAACAATACAAAACGCTCATTTGTTTTGCCTGGTACTTTCTTAGTCAATGGCTTTGGCAAAAATATACTCACTAAAATACTCATTAGCAATACAAATCCCAATACCATGATTCCTTTTTTTTCCTTAATCGAAAAAATAAAATAATCCTTCCAATGATGACGCATGATATAATTTCACACTAGATACATCATTGATTTACTTTAAAACCTAGTATAAATACTTGGATTAGTTTAAAAATAATCACTTATTAAATTGAAAATTGGAGTCCATCATACGCCAAATGAATCCCTTTTGGCAAAGCAGCATCTACTTGTTGGTGCAGCCCTATCTGATGGCTAAAATGAATCAAATACACTTGAGGTATGCCTAAAGGTTGAATCACTTCCAAAGCTTGTTCTAAATTATAATGAGTAGGGTGCACTTCCTTTCGAAGTGCATTTAAAATAAGAACGCGAGATCCTTTTATTTTTTCTATTTCCGCTGCAGGGATATAATTGGCATCTGTGATATAGGTAAAATCGCCAATTCTAAATCCCAACACAGGCATGTCCCTGTGCATCACTTGTATGGGAAGGAAAGGAATGTCGCCAATGGTAAATGGCTCCTGATTGATCGTAATCAATTCCATTTCTGGGAGGCCTGCATCTTTATCTTTCTCAAATGCATAATAAAAATCACGTTTAATTGCCTTTTGAGTGATTTCATTGGCATAAATGGGCATCGATTTTTTTGAAAAAAAATTAAATGGCCTGATGTCATCTAAGCCTGCATAATGATCCCGATGAGGATGCGTAAATACGATGGCATCTATTTTAGTGGTTTGAGTACGTAACATTTGATACCTAAAATCGGGCGTGGTATCAATCACTACAGTAGTCGTTTTGCTTTGTATCTTAATACTGGTTCTTAATCTTTTGTTTTTAACATCGGCAGAAGTGCAAACAGCACAATCACAACCAATTAATGGAACCCCAGTACTGGTACCCGAACCTAAAATGGTAATATCAAACAAAATAATTAAAATTTATACGAAATCCAAGCAGCCAAGTACTAAGCTTCCGTTAGTGAAAGTCTTTTTACCTCGGTATATAATTTTTGAGAATCGTGGGTAAGCTTATCAAAATGAATATCCAAAAGTGGAATCAATTCTAATAAAGTATTAATTCGAGCTTCCAAGTTCAAAAACTTATTTAAAACCACTATTCTTTTAGTCTCCAGCAAGCACCAACCACTCTGAAAATTGCCTCTTTCGTAGCGAACAACAAAATCAGATTCTCCTAAAATATCCTCTAATTTGTCTAATGTAGTTTGGGTCAATTTCATATTAAGCCTTGATTTTTAGTGTAGTAAGTAACAATACAAATATAGTTTTTTGTTGAACCGCCCCTTGAAATATAAGCGTAGAGTTATTCACATTTCGTACCTTTGTGGATACAAATTAACTATGGCTTTTACACATCGAAAAATTATTAACGACCCGGTACATGGTTTTATTACCATCAATGATCCATTGATTTTTGAGTTGATTAATCATCCATTTTACCAACGTCTTAGAAGAATACAACAAATGGCATTAGCACAGCTAGTGTACCCAGGTGCAGTGCATACTCGCTTACATCATTCTTTAGGCGCATACCATTTAATGTGTATTGCTATTAACGAACTTACCGATAAAGGGATTGAAATTACCAAGGAAGAAGCACAGGCGGCAAAAGTGGCCATTTTATTACACGACATTGGTCATGGCCCTTATTCACATGCATTAGAAAATATTTTATTAAAAGGAGTGAGCCATGAAGATTTGTCATTGCTTATCATGCATCATTTAAATGACGCTCCTAATGAAATTTTAAAAGGTAATTTAAATTTAGCCATTGAAATATTTACCAATCAATATCCAAAAAAATTCTTGCACCAATTAATTAGTGGGCAGCTAGATGTGGATCGTCTCGATTACTTATCAAGAGATAGCTTCTTTACAGGGGTTACGGAAGGTTTAGTAGGTTATGAGCGAATTTTAAAGATGCTTACCGTTCATGATAATGAGCTTGTAGTAGAAGAGAAAGGAATCAATAGTGTGGAAAAATTTTTAATGTCAAGAAGATTAATGTACTGGCAGGTATACCAACACAAAACAGTTGTTGCTTCAGAAAATATGTTGGTAAAAATTATTGAACGCGCGCAGCTATTGTTTCAACAAAAAAATGAAGAAGTAAAAACAG
>CAINFN010000084.1 GCA_903848125.1 uncultured Bacteroidota bacterium | reverse complement strand
AGGCAAAGTAGTAGATGCCCTTACTCAAAAACCCTTGGCTAGCGCAAGTATTAGTAGTGGTAGCCAAAAAATAAATAGTAATAACAAGGGCGAATTTAGTTTGACTTTATCAGGTTCAACTAAAATTGTAATTTCTTATATAGGCTATGAAACGCTTATAAAAACTATTAATGCAAATGAAAAAAATACTTTTTTCTATCTAACACCTATCTCTATGTCATTAACCGATGTGGAAGTAACCAACACCTCCAATCCTAATAAATCAATTTTATATCAACCAGGTTCCATTGCAAAAATTGGTTCAATTGAATTGAATCGAAATACAGGTTTGAATTTAGATGATGCCATACAAACCAATGTAACTGGCGTACAAATGAATAGAAGATCTGCTGGGGGTGGACAGCAACTTAATATTCGTGGCTATGGCAATGGTACCAGAGGTACAAGAGGCATCAGTAGTAATTTTGATGGCCAAGGTTATAAAGTGTATTTAAATGGAATACCATTAACGGATGCAGAAGGCATTACTACTATGGATGACATTGATTTTAGCTCTATTGGCAATGTTGAAGTAGTGAAGGGACCTGCTGGAACTTTATATGGATTAGCCATAGCTGGTGCGATTAATTTGACCAGTGAAAAAGCAGAAAAAGGGAAGACCAGTATGAGCCAACAAATTTTAATGGGCGAGTATGGCACAAGAAGATTCACCACTACTTTAAAAGCAGGCACAGAAAAATCTTCTTTACTAGTGAACTATGGCAACCAACAAACAGACGGTTATACCATTCACAATGCTTCTAAAAAAGATTTTGTGAATGTAATTGCCGATGTACAACCCAATCAAAAAAACAGTTTTAGTATGTATGTTGGTTATAGCAATAGTTATGACCAACGTTCTGGAGAGTTAACCACCACTCAATATGATAACAATGATTTTTCAGGCAATCCTGATTATATTAAAAGAGATGGGCATAGCAATGTGGTAAGTTTTAAAACTGGAATAAGCCATATCTATACACATAGTCAAAATCTTTCAATTAGTTCCACAGTATATGGCATAGGATTTAATAGCAATGCAAGTTCTGCTGCAGGATGGACCGATAAGAATGCAATGAATTATGGTTTACGATCTGCCATCAATACTAAAATTCCTATAACAAGTGACATTACATTAGGGGGCGTTACAGGAATAGAAGTACAGCAACAAGTAGCACAAGTAGTGGGTTATAGCATGAAACAAAGCCCTTATGATAGTGCGGCTACTTGGGTATACGGCGTAAATCCTTATTGGGTAATCAATACTGCTACTTCCAATATATATGCGACTAGTACCAATCATCATCTTTTTTCAGAATGGACATTAAGTTTACCCAATGACTTTTCTATTTTAGGAGGAATAGGTGTGAGCAATATGCATTTAAATTTAAATGATCGATTTAATACTGCCTTAATAACAAGACCTGCCACTTTTGATACGGCTTATAAAGGCATGGTGGCACCTCATTTTGCTATCAATAAAGTAATTAATAAGCAGGTATCTATTTATGCTTCTTATAGTACTGGATTTAAAGCGCCCACTAGTTCTTATTTTTATATCACTACGCCAGCGGTTACCAAACCAGTTACTCCTGCTACTGGAAGTTTAAATCACGTTTTGTCACCAGAACAAGGCGATCAATTTGAGCTTGGATCTAAAGGACAATTGTTTGACAATAAATTAACTTATGAACTAGCCTACTTTAATACCGTGTTTTCGAAAAAAATGACAGCTATTGCTGTGGTGTCTCCTGCTTCACCATCTACTACCTTATATAGTTATGTGGTCAATGGTGGAAAGGAAGTACACAGTGGAGTTGAAGCTTTGATAAAATACAATTTATATCAATCAGCGAGTAATTTTATAAGTTCAATAAGACCCTTTGCTAATTTGACTTACTCTAATTTTACTTATGGGGATAATTTTAAAATTCAAAAGTCAGTAGTATTAACTGAGGACTACTCTAATAAAATGGTAGCAGGGGTACCCAAGTACATGATTAATTTTGGTGTAGACGTTTTATCCAACGTTGGCTTATATGGTAACATGACTTATAATTATAAGGATAGAACGCCCATTACTTCTATGAATGATTTTTATGCAACGAGTTACAGCTTAGTCAATGGAAAAATTGGGTATCAAAATAAGCTTTCAAATAAAATCAATTTTGATGTTTATGTTGGAGTGACTAACTTGATGGGTATTAAATATCCAATGATGATCTTTGCCAATCAAATGCCTGATGTGTATACGGCAGCTCCAGAAAAACCTTTGGTTTTTGGAGGGGTAAACTTGAACTATAATTTTTAAAAATTAAACATGAAAAAAATAATACTAGGAACGATGCTTATTGCAGGACTTATTTCCTGTGGCAGATTCCAAAACAAAGAAATAGACGGCACCAAGGATTTAAGAATTGTAAGTTTATCTAAACATTTAACAGAATTCACTTTTGCCTTAGGAAAAGGACACAATATTATAGGTGTTGATTGGAGTAGTACTTACCCTGATAGTGCTAAATTAATTAAGCCAGTTGGATATCATAGAGCATTGAATCCAGAAGGGATTATTTCCTTAACACCTGATATGGTGATGCACAGCAATGATATTGGGCCAGAGACGGTATTGCCACAAATTCAAAAAGCAGGTTTAAATTGTAAAGCATTTGGCAACGCCAATACCATCGACAGTGCAAAAATGTTATTAAAAGAGTTGGGTACTTTTTTTGGAGTTGGCGCTAAAGCAGATTCACTTTGTAATGTGATGGATGCTGGAATAGTTAATGCAAGTAATATTTTAAAAGCGGTAAAGATAAAAGACACCCCTTCTGTCATGATTATACATTTTGGAAGAGCAAGTAATGTATTTTTTGTTATGAGTGGAAGAAAAGGTGTGGGTGATAAACTCATTCAAATGGCAGGCGCTAAAGTAGCTCATTATGATGCCAAGGGAGCAAGACAAATAAGTGCAGAAGCCATTGCAGAAGCCAATCCAGACATTATTATTGCTACTGATTTTGGGTATGATCAAATGGGAAGTATGGATAAATTTATAGCAGGTGTACCGGGTGTGGCCTTAACCAAGGCTGGAAAAAATAAACGAGTAGTTAGATTTGAAGAACATGATTTAACCTATTATGGTCCTAGAACGGGAGACAATATTATTAATTTGATACATTCATTTTATCCTACCATCAATGCGTCTAAATAATAAAATATTTTTTATTGTTTTAACCCTACTACTAGTATTGGTTTTGATTGCCGCCATTGCTTTTGGGGCAGTACAAATATGGCCATCCGAAATGATGGCGGCATTGATGCATTGGTTTAAAGGAGAGCAAAGTAATTCTATTTATGAAAATGTTTTTTTACAATTAAGATTACCTAGAGTTTTGTTGTGTGCCATTACGGGTGCTATATTAGCGGTTTCTGGTGTACTAATGCAAGGTT
>CAINFN010000083.1 GCA_903848125.1 uncultured Bacteroidota bacterium | reverse complement strand
CCACCGGTAACGCCTAATTCAATTTCAATACTCATACCTAATGGCGCCATTCTTTTATAAAATTCTACTGAAGTTTGAATGTTTTCTTCTAAACTTTCTTCAGATAAATCCAACATATGAGAACTGAATAAAGGTTGTCCTTTTTCTTTTTTGTATTGTTCACCTGCGTCAATTAAAGCGCTAATCCATGGCAACCATTTTTTTGCTGCGTGATCGGTATGAAGGATAACAGGAACATTATAAAATTTAGCTACTTGGTGCACATGTAAAGCACCCGCAATAGCTCCTTGAATATTGGCTTGTAAATTATCGTTGGGCATTCCTTTGCCAGCGATGAATTGAGCACCGCCATTAGAAAATTGAATAATGATAGGAGAGTTCACTTTTGCTGCTGTTTCAATAGCTGCGTTAATGGTGTCTGTTCCAGTGGTATTGACTGCTGGAATAGCAAACTTGTTTGCTTTGGCATCATTGTATAAAGTTTCTAATTCTTTACCAAATAAAACCCCTGCTCTGTACTTGCTCATAGTATGATTATTGAGTGGCAAATATACCAATTATGCCCCAAACATTTGTTAGCCAAATGAGGATCATTAAAGGAATCCCTTTTCTTTCATCCACTCATCGTTGTATACTTTGCCTATATAGCGGCTTCCATGATCATGAAATATACAAACCACTACATCGGATGCCTTTAGTTTTTCTTTTAGTTGCAGCAAGCCTTGAAGGCAACTGCCTGCACTATAACCACAAAATAAACCTTCTTCTTTGGCCAATCGTCTTGTCATTAAAGCACCCTCTTTATCTGACACTTGTTCAAAGTGATCAATCACCGACATGTCATAATTTTTGGGAACAAAATCTTCCCCAAATCCTTCTGCGATATAGGGCTTCACATAGGCATGATCTTCAACGCCAGTTTCAAAATAATGAGTGAGTAATGAGCCGATAGGATCAATGGCCCATACTTTTATAGATGGATTTTTTTCTTTTAAAAATTTGGCAATACCTGTAATGGTTCCTCCAGTTCCCGCGGTGCAAACCAAATGGGTTATTTTACCTTCGGTTTGATTCCATATTTCTGGACCCGTACTTTCATAGTGCGCTTGGCGGTTGGCTAAATTATCATACTGATTAAAAAAGTAGGAATTGGGCGTGTCAGCTGCTATTTTTCTTGCGACCGAATAATAACTTTTTGGATCGGCTGGTGCCACATTTGTTGGACATACAATTACTTCCGCACCTACTGCTCTAAGAATATCCATCTTTTCCTTACTTTGTTTGTCAGTGGTAGTGAAAATGCATTTATATCCTTTGACAATGGCTGCTAGCGCAAGTCCCATACCTGTGTTGCCACTAGTACATTCTATGATGGTTCCTCCAGGCTTTAATTTTCCTTCTGCTTCTGCTACTTCAATCATTTTCAACGCCATTCGGTCTTTAATAGAATTGCCGGGATTGAAATAATCTACTTTGGCTAAAATGGTAGCTGGAAGAGTAGCTGTAATCTTATTTAATTTGATGAGTGGTGTATTGCCAATCGTTTCTAAAATATTATTTAGCCACATAGTAAAACGCAAGTTGATGCTTATGTAAATCTAAGCTAATAAAAAAGAAACAAGGAAAGAATCAGTAACTAGAATTATAAATTCTCAAAGTTGGTAGTAATGATTGAGCAAAATTCAGTTTCAATCAATTTTTCGGCAAGTAGCATCATGTTGTAAAAAGCTTTAGCATTGCTAATACCATGGCCAATGATAACTGGCTTATTGATACCTAAAACAGGAGTGCCTCCGTAATTTTCAAAGTGATAACGACTAAAGAAAGAATCGTTTTGTAAATTTTGATTTACCGCAGCATCGTACATCGCCTCTGCAGTTTTTAATAAAATATTTCCAGTGAAACCATCACAAACTATCACATCTGCTTTTTCGTTAAATACATCTCTTCCTTCTACATTTCCAATAAATTGAATGGCTGTATTTTCTTTTAAAAGTGGGTAGGT
>CAINFN010000082.1 GCA_903848125.1 uncultured Bacteroidota bacterium | reverse complement strand
ATGCTATTTCGTAAGGGAATTTTACTTGTCTTTCAAACAAAGCACCAATTAAAAAAATGCCTGAAATAAGTAAGCCGTTGGGTTGTAAAAACCATCCCCAAGAGGCCAATAGTAAGCCTAAGCGAAAATAGGGCATGATTCCTTTTTTGCGCTGAAAAAGGCAAAAAATCCACCAGCTTACAAAGGAGGTCATGATGGCAAAAATTAAGGCTGGCTTAGGAAATAACCCCAGGTAGATAGAGTAGGAAAAGGCAACCACTGATATAAAAAGCATAAATTGACTAATCCTATCTACGTTTTTATAGTCAGGGCTTTTACAAACAATGATATAGTCAAAGACGCGCATAAAAATTTAGTTTCTTGTGGAGTAATATTTGGTGCAATTTAAGCCCATTTGGTTAACTTTGCACTATGAAGAAAACACATATTATTTTATTGGTCATGATTGCGGCAGCCATTGTTGTTTTGATAAGCTATACTGGCGATTTAAGCAGCTATGAAACCATCGGTTCTGCCAAACAAAGAGAAGGCAAATTTGTGAATTTAATCGTTAAAATGGACAAGTCTGTTGCGGTGCAATACGATCCGGTAAAAGACCCCAATTTATTACAGTTTAATGTTCAGGATAGCTTGGGCGGAAAAATAGCAGTGGTCTATCATAATACGATGCCTACAGATATGGAAAAGTCGGAAAGATTGGTATTGAAAGGAAAAGTTCAAGGGGATCATTTTGAGTGTTCGGCTATTGTCATGAAATGTCCATCTAAGTACAAGGACAATCCAAATGCAATGAAAGACCAGCCTGTCACCATCAGCAATTAATAATTTTAAAGAGGTACATGAATACAACAAAGTTTATAGGGGAGCAATTGCTGCCTGGTCAAATAGGATATTTTTTAACAATTCTAACTTTAGTGGCTTCTTTATTGGCCACTTTTGCTTTTGCAAAAGCTTTTTTTTCAAAAGAGTTATCGACACAAAATCAATGGAATAAATTAGCAAAAATTGCTTTTTATATTGAAGCAGTTGCTGTATTCTCTTGTTTTATTGTGCTTTTTTATATTATTTCTAATCACTTATTTGAATACAAGTATGCTTACCTGCATAGCGATAAAAACTTACCTTATCAATATTTGTTAAGCTGTTTTTGGGGAGGGCAGGAAGGTAGTTTCTTACTTTGGAGTTTTTGGCATTGTGTATTGGGTTTATTTGTTTTGGGAAGAATTAAAACTTGGAACAATAATATTAATGGGGTAATGATGGTGCTGAACTTCGTCCAATTTTGTTTAGCAACAATGGTGGTGGGGTTAATTGTCTTTGATGCTAAATTAGGAAGTAGTCCTTTTTTATTGTTAAGAGAAGAAATGAATTGGCCAATTCTTGCACGCCCCGATTATTTGCACTTAATTAAAGATGGTACTGGGTTAAATACTTTATTACAGAATTACTGGATGGTCATACATCCACCAATTTTATTTTTAGGTTTTGCTTCTACCACTATCCCTTTTGCTTTTGCAGTAGTAGGTTTAATTAAAAAAGAACATGATTGGATGGATCGTTGTTTACCATGGGCCACTTTTTCTGCTGGTATTTTAGGTTTGGGTATTATGATGGGCGCTGCTTGGGCTTATGAAAGTTTAACCTTTGGTGGCTATTGGGCTTGGGATCCTGTAGAAAATGCGTCATTGGTACCTTGGCTTACTTTGGTATCAGCTATACATGCTTGTATTATTTATAGAAAAACGGGAGGTAGTTTAAAAACTACTTACTTGTTTTTTGGAATTAGTTTCTTGCTTGTTTTGTATTCTACTTTTTTAACAAGAAGTGGCATATTGGGGGATACTTCGGTACATGCTTTTACTGATTTAGGAATGAATGCACAATTATTAGGGTTTTTATTAATTTTTGTAATTCCTTATTTTGCTTTATTCCTTTTTAGGTATAAAACGATGATGGCCCCTCCAAAAGAAGATGAAATAAAAAGCAGAGAGTTTTGGATGTTAGTAGGGTCGTTAATATTATTTTTGTCTGCTGTGGTGATTATTGCCATTACTTCTATACCCGTATTTAATAAATTATTTGGAACCAAGATTGCACCACCAGAAGACGCAGCATTTGCACACAACCAAGTGCAAGTATTTGTAGCCATTATTATTGGTTTGCTTACTGCAGTTGGGCAATATCTAAAATTCAAAGGAACTACTGGAGACTATTTCAAACAAAAGATAAAACTACCTCTATTGATTTCATTAGTTGTAAGTGTAATAGTATACGTATTCGTTGGTGTTAAGTACGATGAAAAAGGAATTGGATTTACTGGAGCTATCTATGTAGCCTTGTTTGCCGCTATTTTTACCGTAATTGCTAATTTGCAATATTTTATTTCGGTACAAAAGGGGAAACTAAAATCTGCTGGCGCTTCTATCGGACATATTGGTTTTGGAATGGTATTGGTAGGGATTTTAATTTCTTCTTCCAATAAAACGGTTTTAAGTTGGAATACAACAGGTATAAGTCCTTTACGCATGGAGTCAAATAAAAATCCTGCAGGCAACCCTAAAGAAAATATTACTTTATTTGAAGGCATTGCCACTGATATGGGAAAGTATATGGTGACTTATGTTAGAGATACTTTTGACCTTTTAGACAAAAGATTTTTTGAGTTAAATTTTAAAGAAAAGGAAACAAGCAAAGAATTCTTTTTGTATCCAGATGTTTTAAAAAATAACAAAGGGATGGAAGGGTTTTCTGCAAATCCTTCATCAAAACATTATTGGAACAAAGACATTTTTGTATATGT
>CAINFN010000081.1 GCA_903848125.1 uncultured Bacteroidota bacterium | reverse complement strand
TAGTGGGTGTGCAAGTGCATTATTTTTGTTAATTAGTGGTATTAATTGTGCATTAACCGCTTGATGATATTGTCCGGCACCATAAGTACGTGGATAAAACCCAGTCCAGCAACACGGACTTACATCTCCGTTGGCTGCTATATAAATTGATCTGTTTATTTTAGTTTTACAATTTATATTTGTCTTTGGTTTTCTGCCCGGTGTAATATCTTCTAATAGTATTAGATCATGTTGCTTTTTATAAAATAAAACTTCAAAACTTTTTTCTCCGGTATAATTGCCCAAGGTATGTGTTAACTTGCCATCTTTATTAAAAACGGGTGCAACATCTCTGCCATCTTTAACTATTTCAAAATTTAAAAATCCAAGATCTTTTGATAATTGTCGACAAGCACTAATTTGATGTTGGTTATGATCAAATACTATAAATTTCCACACAGCACAGCCACCGGCATCAATAAATGTTTTTGCATTCTTAAGTATTGTGTTCCATACTGTATTTTGTCTATACAAATGATGGGTGTCTTCTAATCCATCCAGGCAGAACTCTATCTGTACATTTGTCTCGGCTAATTTAACCCAAAATTCTTTTGATCGTGCCGATCCATTGGTACTAATTACAATTGACAAATCAGGGTTAGATTTTCTAAAATATTCAACAATGTCTGGAGTTTCTGGATTCATTACCATATCTCCAAAATTTCCATTTATGTATATACTAGTGAGTTGTTTTAAGAAATCTTCCGTGAATATTGTTTTAGCATTATCCGTAGTCATATTAACTTCGGGGTAACCACCATTATACGGATATCCCCAAAATGTTCTAGGGCACCAGGGACAACTAGCATTACACAACGATGAAATTTCTAAATGAATATTACGTATGTCTTTATATAAAATCATTTTGGTAATTTATTTTTTAACATTTCATAGTACGCACTATGCCCTTTAATGCCATCGTGTCCGTGCCAGCCATATTCTTTGTAATCGTATGGTTTAATTTTTGTTTGAAATTCATGAAAATTTTCCCTGGCGTTACTAAACCAATTTAAAATTCTAGGCTCTTTTTTAAAATAATCAACAAATGCATCTCTCATAGGTAATAAATCATCAGAAAATTGTTTTGAATTGTTTATAATTAAAAATTGTTTGTTACGAGATTTTAAAAACTCAATTAATCCAATTAGTATAGAATATGTATTACATTCGATAGTTTCAAAGTCTAAATCATTTAATGCACGATTAGTTAATAAATCTTTAAAGCTATGATAGGGTTTATTAACATTTATATCAAACCTAAAAATTGTGGTTACATTGATAATATAGAAAACATCTAAATCTAAATTTTCAAGGCAATGTTGCATGGCAATTTTTACTATTAAATCATTGCTTCTACCAGGTTTGCTATTGTTTATTACTGATTGGCAGGATAAGTCATTCATAGCTAATTTATACCAGTAATGGTCAGTTACTTTTGCATCCGTTACATCTGGCGTTGTATAACTATCACCAATATTATATGCTATCATTCTGATTTGGCTTTTAATCCAGCTAACATTGATTTTAATCTACTACTTTCAACACTACTACCCGGTGGTGGTGCTGTATTTTCTTCTAAGTTCCATCCTTCTTTAGGCTGTGGTAACGCATTATTCACTGTGGTACTTGTTTTAATTTGATTTAAAATACTTGTAGTCGGTTTACCATAAGAACCGCTATTGCTATTGCCTGTATCATCTTCGCCGGGATCAGTGATACGCATGGTTTCAATATTGTACTCCAAGTCAATCTTTTGTCCTACACCAGTACTACTACGTGACTTCATACATTGAATTTGATAACGCCCACGTTCTTTCATAGCACGACTAGTAAAGATACCAAACACATTATCTGCCGTGTTAATCTT
>CAINFN010000080.1 GCA_903848125.1 uncultured Bacteroidota bacterium | reverse complement strand
AACCACCGTGCGAGTGGTAGTGATGATAGCGTTCGTATTACCCCTAAAGTATTATTTACTTTAGAAGAGTGTATGGAGTACATTCAATTTGATGAGTGTATTGAAGTAACACCAAAATCGGTACGTATGCGTAAATCTATTTTAGACGAAAACAATAGAAGCAAGGCCACCAAGGCCGGCCAGAATTAATTTTTATTAGCAATTTTTCTTAAAAATAAATTGCTAATAAAAATCCTCTAATGAATTATAAATTCTCTAATGAATTATAAAAAAAAGAGTCTCGATAAATCGGGACTCTTTTTTTTATAATTTTTATCTCTTTGTTATGAGGGTAGTGGTAAGTAAAATAATTTCTAAATGGGTTTGTTCAAAGCCTTCCACAAAACATCTTTTAATTCTACTAAGTTCTTTTGCGTAGCAGAGGAAATAAAAATATGTGGAATATTTTTTGGAAGCTCCTTTATAATGGCATCGGTTAATTCTTGGTCTAATAAATCCGATTTTGAAATAGCAATGATAAATTCTTTTTGTAATAATTCTGGATTGAACTTTTCTAATTCATGTTTCAAAATTTCAAATTCTTTTTTATGATCATCGGAGTCGGCAGGAATTAAAAATAATAAAACCGCATTACGCTCAATATGTCTCAAGAAGCGGTGCCCTAGGCCTTTTCCTTCTGCAGCCCCTTCAATAATACCTGGTAAATCAGCAATACAAAATGATAAGTTATTTCGGTATTCTACCATGCCTAATTGAGGCGTTAAAGTCGTAAATGCATAATTTGCAATTTTTGGTTTAGCAGCAGTAATTACAGAAAGTAATGTGGACTTACCTGCATTCGGAAAACCTACTAAACCTACATCGGCCAATACTTTTAATTCAATATTTTTCCAACCCTCAAAACCATCTTCTCCAGGTTGTGCATATTCAGGAACTTGTTGAGTAGGTGTAGCAAAATTAGAATTGCCTAAGCCTCCACGACCGCCTTTCATTAATATAATCTCTTGGCCGTCTTTTAAAATTTCTCCTTCTACCTTACCCGTTTCTTCATCTCTAGCAATGGTCCCTAGCGGTACTTCAATAATAATATCTTTACCATCTTTACCCGTGCACTTGTTCTTAGTTCCATTCTCGCCATCTTCTGCAATCACATTCTTATAATAGCGTAAATGTAATAAGGTCCATAGTTGAGCATTGCCTCTAAGTATAATATGACCTCCACGGCCTCCATCCCCTCCATCAGGCCCACCTTTAGCAGTTAATTTATTGCGTAAAAAATGCTTACAACCTGCCCCACCATGCCCACTATGGGCAAATATGCGGATGTAATCAATAAAATTGTTTCTTTCTGACACGCTGTTGTAATGAATTGCAAAGTTAACTAAATCTTACGGCTAAAGCAGGATTATTATAAAGATGAAACCTATGAAATAAGTAAGTAGTGAAGTAGGTAAATTTTTCTGATTTTATTTGTGGTCTTTTAAACCGTCAATTAAAATGGCAACCATATTTTGCTCTAGTTCAATAGCATTTATTTTTTTTGTAGATCTGTGCCAACTTTCAATTCCACTAACTGCATGTAAAAATATTAATACAACAGTAGGCGCGTCAATTGCTTTGATTTCTTTATTGCGAATTCCTTCTTCAATAATCGCTGCAACCCTTTTGCGGTATACTCTTCGTTGATTTTGATAATTTGATAAATAAGGATCGGACAAATGTTTCCATTCTCTGTCGCTAACATATACTTCCTCATAATGATTGATCATCTCACTAATATGGAAACGCAATAATTTCTCCATTTTTTGAAGAGAACTTATTGGCTCAGATTCTATTTCATCCATCTTTAATACAAATCTATTAGCGACATTGAAAACCAATTCATGAAGCAATTCGCTTTTTGATTTGATATGGTTGTATAAACTGGCAGCTTCAACTCCTACCGCTTCTGCCAAGTCGCGCATGCTGGCTGCTTTATATCCTTTTTCTCTAAAAAGAGTAGCTGCTTTACTAACAATAACGTCTTTTCTTGACCCGTTTTTTTCTGTTTTAATTCTTGCCATTTTGCTATAAAATTATCATTTGTTAGTACGAATTTATAGAATTATTTCTTTGAAATGCGCTATAATTTTAATAAAATCTTCAAATTTGTTAGTTTTGTGAGTATCAAGTACTTAGCATCTACACCACCCAGGCCTTTTTTCCATCAAATTCATAACTGTAAAAATCGTAGTTTCGCAGCTGAAAATTAAAAACAAAAACATGTCATTAGTAGTAGTAGGATCGATGGCTTTTGATGCCATAGAAACCCCTTTCGGAAAAAGCGATAAAATAATTGGTGGAGCGGCAACTTATATTGCATGGTGTGCATCCAATTTTACCACTGTGAAACAAATTTCGGTGGTAGGCGGAGACTTTCCACAAGCTGAATTAGATGCACTAAGTGCACGAGGTGTTATTTTAGAAGGGGTTCAAATAAAAAAAGACGAAAAAACATTTTTTTGGAGCGGTAAATATCATTTAGATATGAACACGCGTGATACCATAGAGACACAATTAAATGTACTGGAAAATTTTCAACCTGTAGTACCAGATAGCTATCAGGATTGTGAAATTTTGATGTTAGGTAATTTAGTGCCAGGTGTACAAAGTAGTGTGATTAAGCAAATGAAAAATCGTCCTAAATTAATCGTCATGGATACGATGAATTTTTGGATGGAAATTATGATGGATGATTTATTGCATACCATTAGCTTGGTGGATGTATTGATGGTGAATGATAGTGAAGCACGTCAATTAAGTGGAGCGTATAGTTTAGTAAAAGCAGCTAAGAAAATTATGGCCATGGGCCCTAAATATTTAATTATTAAGAAAGGAGAACATGGAGCACTTTTATTT
>CAINFN010000079.1 GCA_903848125.1 uncultured Bacteroidota bacterium | reverse complement strand
TTATCACTTATACGGCGACCTTAGTTGGCGCCTGATGGAAACCATGAGACAGCTGCTCCCACCGGGTTGCGTAGAAGTGTATTCGGTAGACGAAGCCTTTTTAGATTTAAACCATATCCCTCCCGAAGCACTACAAGATTTTTGTACCAACTTAAAAAATAAAATAGAAACCTGGACAGGTATTTCTGTTTCTATTGGCGTAGGCCCCAATAAAGTACTTAGCAAAGTAGCCAACAGATTGGCTAAAAAAAATAAAATAAAAACAGGTTGTATTGTGATCCTTAATGATACTAAAAAAGTGCAAGCTGCTTTACAACAAACCCCCATAGATGATATTTGGGGAATTGGTTTTAGCTATAGTGAAAAATTAAAAACCTATGGCATACATACAGCATACGCACTTAGTATTAAAGACCTTAGTTGGGGCAAACGTTTTTTAGGAGGGGTGATTGGTATTAGATTATTAAGAGAATTAAAAGGAGCACAAAGTCATTCCATGCAAGCCCCCCGCACCGAAAAAAAAATGATCGCTACCACACGCATGTTTGGTCGTGAAGTAACCGACTGGCAAGAAATAGAAGAAGCGCTTGCTACCTATGCTACCCGAGCCGCCGAAAAATTAAGAAGACAACATAGCGCTGCTTGCGGCGTAAGTGTTTTCCTGCTCAAAAAAGCCCCTGTTGTGATAGAAGCAGCTTATTATAATAGAGGTCGTCAAGCAAGTGGCTATACCCTACTAGACAATCCTACCCACCTTACCCCCGACCTAATTAAGGCGGTGGTGGCCTTAGGGAAAAACCTATTTGAACCAGGTGAGATTTATAAAAAAGCAGGCGTTATTTTAAGCGATTTCGTACCCGATAATGCCCTTCAAACCAATTTATTCGTTGCCCCCGCCGATGCAAGGCGTAAAAAACTAATGAATGTAATTGACAATATGAATGCTGCCTACCGCAACGATATCCTAAAATTTGGTACCAGCGGCACCCAAAAAAACTGGAAAATGCGCAGCGAAAGACGCAGTAAACGCTATACCACTCGCTGGCAGGAGCTTTGCCTAGTACGGTAAAAGCTGGTGGAAAACCATTGCACAAAAATTCGTATAAATGGTTTCGCTGATGTATTTTTGCCCAATTTATTACCTATGAGCAACAAGCTGAATTCCAACGAATCTATTTCCTCTTCTAAGAAAAAAATAATTGTTTTAGGCAGTGGCCCCAATCGTATTGGTCAAGGAATTGAATTTGATTATTGTTGTGTTCATGGATTATTGGCAGTGAAAGAATCTGGTTATGAAGCCATCATGGTGAATTGTAATCCAGAAACCGTATCTACCGATTTTGATATGGCCGATAAATTGTATTTCGAGCCTGTGTTTTGGGAACACCTTTGGGAAATTATAGAATTAGAAAAACCAGAAGGAGTCATTGTACAATTAGGTGGCCAAACAGCCTTAAAATTAGCAAAGCGTTTAAGCGAAAGAGGAATTAAAATAATTGGTACCTCATTTGATAGTTTAGACATTGCAGAAGATAGAGGTCGATTTAGTGACTTGCTAAAAGAATTAAATATTCCTTATCCAGAATACGGAACTGCCTATAGTGCAGAAGAAGCGATTGAAGTAGCCAACAAAGTGGGTTATCCAGTATTGGTAAGACCTAGCTATGTGATTGGCGGACAAAGAATGCGTATTGTCATCAATGATGCAGAAGTTGAAACAGCAGTAGTAAGTATATTAAAACATATCCCTAGCAATAAAATATTAATCGATCATTTCTTAGATCGTTGTCAAGAAGCTGAAGTAGATGCTATTTTTGACGGTGAAACTTTTCATGTCATGGGTGTGATGGAACATATTGAGCCTGCAGGTATTCATAGCGGAGATAGCAATGCAGTCTTACCAGCCTTTAACCTTACACCATTGATTGTGGCTACCATGGAATTTTACAGCGAAAAAATTGCACGCGCTTTAAACATCAAGGGACTTATCAATATTCAATTTGCAATCAAGGATGATAAAGTATATGTAATAGAAGCCAATCCAAGAGCTTCAAGAACCACTCCATTTATTGCCAAAGCCTATCAAATACCTTATTTAAACATTGCAACAAAAGTAATGTTAGGTGCCAATAAATTAACTGACTTTACTATTGAGAAAAAACTAGACGGATTCGCTATCAAAGAGCCTGTATTTAGTTTTGATAAATTCCCTGGCGTAAATAAAGAATTAGGACCTGAGATGAAAAGTACAGGAGAAGCCATCCGATTCATCAAAGATTTACGCGATCCATATTTCCGCAACTTATACAAGGAGCGTTCCATGAACCTTTCAAGATAATTTGATACTAACGATAAATCAAAAAGCCCTTAACTTTCATTAAGGGCTTTTTGATTTTTTCTATCTATTTAACTTAAGGTTTTACTCCATACTGATCTACTAAATAAATAATAGCAGCAATATTAGCAGCTCCTAAAAGTAATTCGCGTTTATTTACGTTTTCAAACACATCTGTTTTAGCATGATGTAAATCAAAATAACGTTGGCTATCAGGAATCAATCCAGCCATAATAATTGTTTTATCATAAGAAGTTAGAGGACCAATATCAGAGCCTCCTCCACCTGCTATAATTTCAGTGCCATAAGGTTGTAAATAAGAGGTCCATTGCTGAAACTTTTTAAACTGAGCTGCAGAAGTACTGATACCTATTGCTCTTGGCGTGAAACCACCTGCATCACTTTCTAAGGCTAAAATATGTTTCTCTTTATTCAACTTAGCCAGTTCTGCGTATTTTAAACCACCTCTATCTCCATTTTCTTCATTGGCAAATAATACAAAACGAATGGTTCTCTTAGGGTGGTAATTTAATTCCTTCATGGTCCTTAATACTTCCATAGTTTGTACCACGCCAGCTCCATCATCATGTGCCCCTTCATTCACATCCCAGCTATCTAAGTGTCCGCCAATAGTAATAATCTCTTCTGGAAATTCCGAACCAACTAATTCAGCTACTACATTATTTTCATCTGCATCCGGTAAAAAATAACCATAGGTTTGCATTTGTACACGCACTTTTGATTTTTTAGCCAATAGATATAAGGCTTTTGCATCATCCGGCCCCAAAGCCACTGCTGGTATTTTTGGTTGCGCTTGATCATATTCCATTGCACCAGTATGAGGTGCATTGTCTGGAGCGGTACTTAAAGAATGCATCATCATCCCCACTGCACCATACTTTGCTGCACGACTAGGTCCAGTTCTTCTATAAACACCTGTTTCTCCATAAGCCATAAATGTTCGAATACGGGTAGGATTAAATTCGCTATTGAAATAAACTATTTTACCTTTTACTTCATCTTTTCTTTTTTCAAGTTCATCAAAATTAGCTACCGCTAATAATTCAGCTTCAACCATACCATTGCTACTTAATGAATTACCCAAAGCGAGTGCAGCCAAAGGTTCATTTTGAACTTTTCCATCCACACTTACAATTGCTGCAAAATCTTTTCCGCCTCTTTGCCAGCTAGGTGTTTTACAAGGCTGTAAATACAATTTATCCGGATGAAAAGCTTCCATATTTCTCTTTCCCCAAACCGCCGCATTTTGTTGTTGAGGAGAACCGGCCAAACGACCTCCTATTTTTTTAGTAAGCTCTCTTAACAAATCATAAGCTTTACCATTGGTCATAATTTCATCCACCATTTTTTTAATATTGATACTGTCTTGATTCACTTGGGCTTGCGCTAATAAAGGCAAACAAAAAACTAAGAATAAAAGCTTACGCATGATTTTAAATTTAACGTTCAAATAATTCCTAAATATAATTAAACTTTATCAAAGATTTAGTTGTTAATTGCATACACAATAGCACAAAAATGAAGATCGGAATTGTTTGTTATCCCACCTTTGGAGGTAGCGGGGTATTAGCAACAGAATTGGGTAAAGCTTTGGCCGAAAAAGGCCATGAAATTCACTTTATAACTTACCAACAACCAGTAAGGCTGAATGGTTTTCATACCAATATTTTTTACCATGAAGTAAGGGTACCCACTTATCCCTTATTTGATTACCCCCCATATGAATTGGCGTTGGCTAGTACCATGGTAGATGTAATATTAAATCATGATTTAGATTTAATACATGCGCACTACGCCATTCCTCATGCATCAGCTGCCTATACTGCTAAGCAAATTGTAAAACAAAAAACGGGGCGCATCGTGCCAGTGATAACCACTTTACACGGAACCGACATTACTTTAGTGGGTCGCGATAAAACTTATGAACCAGTAGTTACTTTTTCCATCAATGAAAGCGATAGCATTACTGCTGTATCAGAGAATTTAAAAGAAGAGACCTATAAACATATTGATATTAAAAAAGACCTTGAAGTCATTCACAACTTTGTAGATGTTCATAGGTACAATAAAAAGCCAGTAGCTGCTTTTAGACAAGTGATTGCGCCTAATAATGAAAAAATTATCATACACGCTTCTAACTTTAGAAAAATTAAGCGTATCGATAATGTGATGGAGATATTTAAAAACATTCATGCTGCCTTACCAGCAAAATTATTAATGGTGGGTGATGGCCCTGAGCGTCCACTAGCAGAAGACTTAACCAGACAATATGGGCTAGACGCCGATGTACGTTTTTTAGGCAAGCAAGAGCAAATGGAAGAAATATTAGCAGTAAGCGATGTGTTTTTATTGCCCTCTGAATACGAAAGTTTTGGATTGGCAGCGCTAGAAGCCATGGCAGCAAGCACGGTGGTAATAAGTTCTGATGCAGGTGGTTTGAATGAAATTAATATTGATGGCGTAACCGGTTATACTTCTCCGGTTGGAGATGTGGCTGGTATGAGTAAAAATGCCATTGAAATATTAAAAGATGAAACTAAATTAAAAGCCTTTAAGCACAACGCTTTAAAAGAAGCGAAGCTTTTTGATATTCATCATATCATTCCAAAATACGAGGCTTTGTACAGAAAATATTGCAGAACGGGCGACTGCTAATTTTTAGTAGCGCATTTATTGTATGGCTTGATCAATGCTTAATTGAATATTCTTTATCGCATTAGAAAGTTCCTCAGCGCTTATACATAATGGAGGTGCAATTCTAATTTTATCTTCTGCAAACAAAAACCAATCGGTAATAATTCCATTCGCTACACAAGTGGCAGCTATTTTTTTTGCGATGTCTGCTGATTTAAATTGCAAAGACATCCATAAGCCTTTATGACTTCGATGAATAATAGCAGGATGTACCATTTCATTGATTAAAATAGATTCCTTCGCAGCCACTGCTGCTATCCAACCTGAATTTTCTAACACTTTTAAGGCTGCAGTACCCGCCGCACAGCAAACCGGATTACCTCCAAAGGTAGTAATATGGCCAAGTACAGGGCTTTCAGTAAGTAGCCCCATCATTCTAGGATGACTAATAAATGCACCCAATGGAAGTCCGCCACCTAATGCCTTGCCTACTAATAATATATCAGGTACCACACCTAATTGTTCAAAGGCAAACATAGATCCTGTTCTGCCAAAGCCCGATTGTATCTCATCAAAAATAAATAGCACACAATGTTCTTTACATTTTTGGGCAATAGCAGCTAACCAGTCTTTGCTTGCGGGCGTAA
>CAINFN010000078.1 GCA_903848125.1 uncultured Bacteroidota bacterium | reverse complement strand
CGTTCGGGTTTGTATGCATTTACAAACGCAACGATTGTGCAAAATGCTACTACCAAAATTGAAAAAGGTACCCTCCTTATAAAACAAGGGAAAATTATTGCTGTTGGAACAAACGTTACGGTACCAACCGATGCAATAACAATAGACTGTAGCGGTAAATTTATTTATCCATCATTTATTGACGCTTATACCAATTATGGTGTAGGTGCTCCAACCAGGCCAACAGGAGGATTTAATTATGGTGCTCCGGCTCAGTTTGTTTCTAACAAACCTGGCGCATATAATTGGAATCAAGCCATTTATCCAGAAGTAAAGTCGTATGAGACTTATGAAGAAATATTAAGTGACCCAACTATTCATTTAGTTATTGTAAATAGTCCTAACGATACGCACTACGATTACACCAAACGTGCTTTATTGGCTGGTAAACATGTGGTGACTGAAAAAGCTTTTACGGTGACTGTAAAAGAAGCAGAAGAATTAGATGCCCTAGCAGAAAAATTAAATTTAAAATTATCCGTTTACCAAAATCGTCGATATGATG
The DNA here is from genome assembly GCA_903848125.1 of uncultured Bacteroidota bacterium. Taxonomy (GTDB): domain Bacteria; phylum Bacteroidota; class Bacteroidia; order Chitinophagales; family Chitinophagaceae; genus Sediminibacterium. The sequence continues at coordinate 1,793 of CAINFN010000078.1, read as the reverse complement.
CCGATTTTTTAACCTTGCAACAATTAATTGCCGAAGGCAAAATTGGTGAATTTTTAGACATTCAAATATCATTAGAAAGATATAGAACTACCTTAAGCCCAAAAGTACATAAAGAAATAAATACGCCAGGTTCGGGTGTGTTATTTGATATAGGCCCTCATATAGTAGATCAGGCGATACTTTTAGCTGGCATGCCCACAGCTGTTTTTGCTGATATCAGAAAAACCAGAACTGTAGGACAGGTAGATGATTATTTTACTTTACTACTCTATTATCCAAACTACACCATACTATTAAATAGTGGCATGGTATTCATGCAACAATTACCGGCTTATAAAATATACGGAACAAAAGGTTGTTTTATTAAGCTAAGAGCAGACGTTCAAGAAGATGATTTAATGGCAGGCAAAAAACCAACTACCAGTGATTGGGGTGTCGAACCTACCGATAAATGGGGCGTTTTAAGTACAGATACCAATGGAAAGATAAGTACTGAAATTATCCCAAGCTTAGCAGGCAATTACGGAATGTTCTATGAAAAAATGGCTCGGGCCATTAACCACAATGAGCAGGTACCCACAGAAGCAAAAGAGGGTACTAAAATCATTCGCGTATTAGAAGCTGCAAGACAAAGCTTTGCAGAGAAAAAAGTAATTACACTTAGTTAATTCATTTAACCTTTTTATGATGGCGCACCCTTATGTAAAAGAGATTCGTGCCATTTTTGCTACAAATAAAAATGCGACAGTAGCCAAAGGAGCCAAAGCTTATTTGCTTCATCAATTTGAATTCTATGGAATTAAAACACCTATTAGAAGAAAATTAAGCAAGGATTTTTATAAAGCAAATCCCATTAGCACGCATAAAGAATTAACAGCACTTATTAAGGACTGCTTTGCCGCACCCCAAAGAGAAATGCATTATTTTGCCATTGAGCTTTTGGGCTATCATAAAAAATTATGGTCAAAGCAAACCATTCCCTTAATGGAATGGATGATTACACATCATAGTTGGTGGGACTCTGTGGACAGCACTAACTCACATGTCATTGGAAAATTCTTTTTGCAATTTCCTGAATATATAAAGCCCACCACTTCTAAATGGAATAAGTCAAGCAACAAATGGCTGCAAAGAATGAGTATTTTATTTCAACTTATGTACAAGGATAAAACTGATACACAACTACTTGCCAAGTATATTGAAAACTGTGCAATGGAAGAAGACTTTTTTATCCGTAAAGCAATTGGCTGGGCACTTCGTGCCTATGCCTACACTGATGCTAAATGGGTGAAAGAATTTATTAAAACACATCCTCATCTTTCCAACTTATCCAAAAGAGAGGCTCTAAAGCACCAATAATTTATTTTTTGAATTATAATTCAACTGACATTAGCTCTTTACCAAGATTATGAAAAGCTAATTTAATTTTATTTATTTGCTCTATCCTAGGTTTACGATGCAAATTGGCATAATGATTTAATTGCTTTTGATTTATTCCAGAATACTTTTCTAAAGCTGAACCAGTAATTACATTCTTGTAGTATTTTAATAAACTTTGAGTATCAAATTTATAAACCAACTCGTACTTTCCTCTAAAAGAAACAGGAGGCATTTCGCCATCTTCTTTAATACCTTCCAAATGAAATTCAATAGCTTCTTGAATTTTATTTTTTATCTCATCAGGTGTTTTTGCAGTGGATACACAACCAGGTAGTAATGGTACATGTGCTGAGAAGTTTTTACCAGCAAAGAAAATTTCAACAATATTTTGTTTCATAATTTTATCATCTCCT
>CAINFN010000077.1 GCA_903848125.1 uncultured Bacteroidota bacterium | reverse complement strand
CAGCTAACTACAAATAGTAGTTGAAGCAAAAAATATTTTAATAAGGGAAACCTTATCTAATAATTAAAAGAATATACAAATGGGTAGAGCCAAATTACCTCGCAAGAGTACCACCATCGACATGACTGCCATGTGTGATGTGGCTTTCCTTTTATTGTCATTCTTTATCTTAACTACTAAGTTCAAACCTTCGGAAGCAATAGCGGTTACAACTCCAAGTTCAGTATCTTCTAAAATTGCTCCGACTAAAGATTTTGTCTTAATAACGATTGATAAAGACGGCAAAGTATTTCTTACCATTGATGACAAACAAAAAAGAGAAACTATTGCGAACTCTTTGAATGCCACTAAAAATTTAGGAATTGATGTTCCTGCTTTTAAAAGTGCCAATTTCATAGGAGCTTCTTTTAGTGGACTAAAATCTTTTTTATCCATCACTGAAGAAAACAGAAAAGGGAACCTGCTTCCTGGTATTCCATGTAAGGACAGTACGAACAATGAATTAATAACTTGGATGCAAGTGGTAAATGAAGCTTATGCTGGCTCAAAATTGGACCTTGTTTTAAAAGGAGACAATTTAGCTAAGTATCCAGCTTTTAAAAGTGTACTTACTGCATTTAAGAAAAACAATATTCAAAGATTTCAAATGATTACAAATCCTGAAAATGCGCCAGTAGGTTCAGAATTGTATAAGAAATCAATGAGTGGTGAAAAACAGGAAAACTAAATTATAAACTAATTAAAAGCTATTTACTATGGCAGAATTAGATACCTCGGGCGGTGGCCATAAGAAAGGACCAGGGGTCAAGAAAGGAAAAAAACTATCAACGCGTGTCGATTTGACACCGATGGTGGATTTAGGTTTTCTTTTGATCACCTTCTTTATATTCACTACCACCATGAGTCAACCTACAGCAATGAAGTTGATTTTGCCTGATGATAAAGTTAAACCTGAGGAACAAAACAAAGCTAAAGAGTCAGGTGCTTTAACCATCATAATGGGTGGAGACAATCATATATATTATTACGAAGGACAATTAAAACCAGATGCTTCTAATTTTTTATCTGCTTCATATAATGGAGAAAACTCTATTCGTGATGTCATTTTGAAAAAGAAGGAGTATGTTAGAAGTATAGCGCAAGACCCAACTGATCCTGAAAAGGATTTGGTAATCGTGATCAAACCAAGTTCAACATGTACTTACAAAAACGTAATTGATATTTTGGATGAAATGTCAATCAATGTTGTAAAAAAATATGCACTTGTAGATATTTTTGACATTGAAGAACTATTGGTTAAAAAATCCGATGAGTCCGCAAAACCTTCTAGCAATTAAAAGCATTAAAAAATGGACATAAACAAAATATTAAACGCCGATGTTCTTGACCTCATTTTTGAGGGAAGATTCAAGGAATATGGTGCTTATGAGCTTAGAAAAACATACAATGATCGTCTTAAGAAGGCGTTAATTGGTATGGTATCCGTAACCGTTCTTTTGGCTGGTGCTGCGATATGGTCTAATAGCGCTAAAAAATCTAAAACTGAAATTATAGTTACCGATGTTTCTTTAACTGATGTAGCTCAAGAAAAAAAGCCACCACCACCACCTCCACCGCCACCAAAGGTTGAACCACCTAAAGTGGAAATGGCAAAATTTACACCTCCTAAAATTGTAAAAGATGAGGAAGTGAAAAAAGAGGATGAAGTGAAAGAGGTTGAAAAGTTGGAAGATGTAAAAATTGGCGCTACCGATCAAAAAGGGATCAAAGATGATGGTTTAGTTGCACCAGTTGAATCAGGTCCAGTAGCACCTCCTGCCGAAGAAGAAACTGATAAAATTTTCACAGTAGTACAAATCCCAGCTGAATTTCCAGGTGGACAACAAGGTTGGATTCGTTACTTAGAGAGAACTTTAAATAGAGACTTACCAGTTGAAAATGGTGCACCTGCTGGAAAGTATTCAGTGGTCGTATCTTTTATTGTATCTAGAGATGGTTCAATAAGCGATGTAAAAGCGGAGAATGATCCTGGATATGGTACAAAAGATGAAGCTGTTCGTGTAATTACAAGAGGTCCAAAATGGAAGCCCGCAGTTCAAAATGGCCGTAATGTAATTTATCGTCACCGTCAAGCCATTGTATTCGTAGTATCTGAAGACTAGTCGATTTTTCTACTCATATAATTTAAAAAGCCAGTCCATCAAGGACTGGCTTTTTTTGTGGCTAGCTGAGTGGTATTCCAATCTTAAGGAATTACCTTTGTACTATGCGTGAAAATTTGAGCTCCTGGAATGATACCATTGTTGCTTTGGCTACTGCACCTGGCTTGGGAGCTATAGCAGTGATACGCTTAAGCGGTCCATCGGCTATAACAATGATAAGTGGTGTATTTTCAAAAAAAAGTATAGCTACCAAAGCATCCCATACGGTGCATTTTGGAAAAATAATCAATGATAAATCTGTACTAGACGAAGTGGTGGTTACTATTTATAGAGCGCCTAAATCATACACGGGAGAGGAAGTGGTTGAAATTTCATGTCATGGTTCGCCTTTTATACAAGATTCTATTTTACAATTATTACAGGCCAAAGGCGCCAGATTGGCTAAGCCTGGAGAATTTACACAGCGTGCCTTTTTAAATGGCAAATTAGATTTAACTCAAGCGGAAGCGGTGGCAGATTTAATTGCCAGTAGTACCGAAGCGGCGCGTAAAACTGCATTGTACAATTTAAAAGGGGGTTTCTCTTCGGACTTACATGTAATGCGAGAAAAACTTATAAAATTTTCTGCATTAATTGAGTTAGAATTAGATTTTTCTCAAGAAGATGTGGCTTTTGCTAATAAAAAATCATTAGAGTTATTAGTGCATGATTTACAAGAAAAAACCAAAACCTTATTGCTGTCTTTTCAACTAGGCAATGTAATTAAACATGGGGTACAAGTAGCAATTGTTGGAAAGCCAAATGCAGGAAAATCAACTTTATTAAATGCTTTATTAAATGAAAACAGGGCGCTGGTAAGTGAAATTCCAGGCACCACTAGGGATACGGTTGAAGAGTATTTGAACATACAAGGTGTATTGTACAAATTAATTGATACAGCAGGAATTAGACATACTACTACGGATAGTATTGAGCAAATGGGTATTGAAAAAAGTAAGGAAAAAATTCTAGCTGCTGATATAGTCATCGCCTTATTTGATGCAAGTGCTACCACGGCTGAACAGATAAAAGAATGGAAACAAGAATTACTTGGGGCAGAAAAAATAATATTTGTAGGCAATAAGATAGACATTGCTATCAATAGCACTTTAGAAAATGACAATGAATTAAGTGATATTATTTTTATTGCAGCTAAGGACAAACAAAACATCCTCGCTCTTGAAAATGCATTGCATCAAAAAGTAGTAGGAGATGGACTTAACAAAGAAGGAACAATCGTGACCAATTCAAGACATGTTGCCTCTTTAAAAAGATTGTTGTTTGCGCTTAATGATATTGATACAGGATTAGCGGATAATGTTACTGGAGATCTTTTGGCAATTGATATCAATCATGCATTACATTATTTGGGCACCATTACAGGCCAAATTACCAATGAAGATCAGTTGGATTTTATCTTTTCTAAGTTCTGTATTGGAAAGTAGGGTTCAATTTAGAAAATTGGATAAAAAACGGTCGAATTCCATTTTGAACTATCCTGTTCAAGGAGTCTATTGCTATGGTAAATGATATAAGGCATTATAGGGGCGAACTTAGATTGATCATGTATATAGTTTTCTGCTTCATATTTTGCCTTGTAGGCCAATTGAGCGTTTCCTATTACGTTAATAACTACTAAATTTTTCACTTTTATTTTTCTTACATCAAACAATAAAGTAGTCGGTATTTCTTTTTCTAAAAGATAGGCGACTTGCAAATAAACTCTTTTCGCGTCTCTTGCAATATAGACCATGGGATCTCCATGTAGGACGCCCTTTTTGCTAACAACATATTGCTTTAATTGATCTAACATTCCATATACCTGTGCGATAGTGGGGGTGTCATTATAATATTTCTCAGTGCTTACTAATATAGAATCTTTTATTTTTTCTTCCTTAATTTCAAAACCATAATTGCCAATAGTAGGCGTATAGTAGGCCCTTGCTTTATTAATTAAATCAGTTAATTCTGTATTGATACTTTGAGCCAAAAAATAATTAGCTACTCTTTGCCAAGGAAGAAAGGTTTTATTGTCAAAACTGAGTTGAAAATCTATTTTAGAAGAATCTTTACCTTCAGCTTCAACCGTAAAAGTAACTGGGATGGCTTTATCTTTAATGATATAATCACAAAATACATTAGATACAAATGAAGATTTTATTTTTAAAATCCCATTTCCTAATGTATAACTATTGCTATCAATTCTTTTTTGTGCAATCCATTTATCCCAATTTTCTAATTGCATAAAACCTCTCAAGACTGTGTTCTGAACTTGCTTTGTTTTTACAGTTCTTGAAACAGTTAAGGTATTAGGAATAAATAAGTAAATAAAGTAAATAAGGCTTGTGATGAGCAATAAGGCTATTAGTTTAATATAGTTCATAAGTATAAAGCTTCATTTTAATTGGACAAATATACATCATAGATTTGCTTTTAGAATACAGATAGGCCCTTTAGATGCCTTATTTACAAGAAAAACATTAATTTTATTGACCACCAAGGGTTGCGATTATTTACTTTTATAGTAATTCGAAATGAAAAAATATTTTCTTATTGCTTTTGCCTCTATTGTTTTTTTTGCTTGTAACACAGCAAATGATTATAAAAAAATTACACAGGATCCTAGCCTTTATGCGAATACAGTACATGAATTGAATCAGGTGGTGATGGGCAATAATTTTAGCCCCATTGTGGCCTCCAGAAATTATGTCTATGCGGCCATTGCAGGCTATGAAGCTACTGTGGCAGGATCCCCAAATCAATACCAAAGTTTAGCAGGGCAATTAAAAGGACTAACTAAGTTGCCTTTGCCGGAAGATACCAGTAATATAGATTTCCAGTTTGCATCCATTCTAGCCTTTTCGATGGTAGGGCAAGCCGTTACTTTTCCTGAAGGAAGTATGCAACATTACACCGATAGTTTAAAAAAGTTGGTGATAGCACATGGTATGTCTAAGACGATGTTGTCGGCCACTGAAAAATTTTCGAAAAAAATAGGTACAGCTATTATTGCATGGAGTAAAAAAGACAACTATCCTCAAACAAGGAATGCCGAAAAATATACAGTAAAAAATATTCCAGGAAGATGGGTGCCCACCCCACCCATGTATGCTTCTGCAGCGGAGCCCCACTGGATGGAAATTAGAACCATGGTATTAGACAGCGCCAGTCAGTTTAGGCCGCTACCCCCAGTCGCTTTTAATATAACAGATAAAAAAAGCGAGTATTATATCAATGTCCTATTGGTAAAAAATGCAGTGGATAGTTTAACTGAAGAACAAAAACACATTGCCAATTTTTGGGATGACAATCCATTTAAAATGAATGTAAATGGACATGTGATGTCTAGCACAAAAAAATTCTCACCTCCTGGCCATTGGATGAGCATTGTGGGCATTGCCAATCAAACAGCCCATGGTGATTTTGAAACCCTCACTTATGCGTATGCAAAAACAGCCATTGCTGTATTTGATGCCTTTATACATTGTTGGGATGCAAAATATGCTTACAATATGGTCCGTCCCGAAACAGTAATTAATAAATACTTTGATGCCAATTGGAGGCCTCTTTTACAGACACCTGCCTTTCCTGAATATACTTGTGGACACTCCACCATTTCTTCTTCCGCAGCCGAAGCCTTAACTAGTATCTATGGGGATAATATGGCCTATACCGATTCTACTGAATTAGAATTTGGCATAGCCAGTCGACACTTTACTTCATTTAGACAAGCAGCTGATGAAAATAATTGGGCACGTTTTTATGGGGGCTTGCATTTTCACAATTCATGTATAACGAGCACTGCACAAGGAAGGCTTGTTGGCAATTGGGTTGTTTCACATTTAAAAATGAAAAAATAAAACTAAAAGATGCCCTATTTAATTAATTATAACAAAGCGCAGGTGTTACAAGCTTTACGATACCATTTCATGAAACAATCAGAAATTAAAACATTGATGATTGTGGTAAATGTATATGCTATTACAACAGGCATTTTGTTGTTTATAAAAAAAATAAGACCTGAATTATTTTTATTAGGCTCAATACTTTGGATCATACTCTTATTACTTTTTTGGTTTGCCATGCCAGCTATTTTTTATCGAAAGGCTAATCTTTTTAAGCAAGACTGGCAATTTAGTTTTGACCAAACCGAGGCTAATTTATTCTCAAGTATTGGATCTGCTCAATGGAGTTGGAAGGAACTGACCCATTATTTTGAAAGTCCCTATTTTTTTCATTTCTATTTTGGCCCCAAAACATTTTTCTTAATTCCCAAGGAAAACATACCCCTTGAAGCACAACATGAAATTAGGGGGCTGTTAAAGAACAAATAATTGGTGGATAACCTCTTATAACTACTATTTGTTCGTATCGCATTTAGGGCCATAAAATGCCCTTTTAAAGCTGTTTTGCCTAGTTTAAGGGCATAAATAGGCCAATTTGGCCTACCTTGAACAAAGACCTTAAATTGTGTAAACAAAAAGGCAAATAAAATACTTCGTTTTTAACAAAAAGTATATTTTTGCGCCGTAAACAAAAACTATTTACAATGTCAGACATCACTACAAGAGTTAAAAAAATCATCGTTGACAAATTAGGTGTAGATGAAGCAGAAGTTACTAACGAAGCTTCTTTTACAAATGATTTGGGAGCTGATTCATTAGACACCGTTGAATTAATTATGGAATTTGAAAAAGAATTCAACATTTCTATTCCAGATGAACAAGCAGAAACTATTACTACCGTTGGTCAAGCTGTTGCTTATTTAGAGGAGCACGCTAAATAATTTAAACTTTATTTTAAAAGTTTCGATTTGAGCCATCGGCATATTTTAATCCGCCTTTTTGAGCCTTTGCTTTAAAGGCGGATTTTTAATTAAAAAAAAGACCATCATGTATTCCAAAAGAATTGTAGTAACCGGAATCGGCGCTTTAACACCCATTGGAAATAACCTAGACGCTTATTGGGAAGGTTTGATTAATGGGGTGTCTGGAGCAGACATGATTACTCAGTTTGATGCGTCAAAATTCAAAACTAGATTTGCTTGTGAAAT
>CAINFN010000076.1 GCA_903848125.1 uncultured Bacteroidota bacterium | reverse complement strand
GAAATTGCACAGAAAGCACATAAAGAAGGGACTACCTTAAAAGAGATGGCCGTGAAATTAGGCTATGTCACTCCGGAAGAATTTGATGCATGGGTGATTCCTAAAGACATGGTCGGTTTGTAGATGAAGATTCTACGTGATATAATATCCCACTGCTTCTCAGCTCGCCATGACGCTAAAAAATAGAAACCCAAACTAAAAATTAGAACTCGTGCTTTGCACTCAAACAGCTAATTTTTTGAACGTTTGATTTTCTATTTTTTTTAACGCTATGACTCGATGCTCAGCACTGGAATCTTATTCACATATGAATCTTCATTATTTAGTTAGTGGCGGAAAGAGAATTAATACTATTTCGAACGAACATTTGAGCGCAGCGATTGAGAGTGAGAAATAGGTATTTATTCTCTTGAAAGCGCAGAAGTGAAATATAATATGCACAAATGAGCACTTTAAAATACTCTTTCACCGTTCAAGTAGGTCTTCAATACTTTTACTTGCAAAATACTATCAGAAGGTACTTTCATTAAATCTTTATCAAGTATAATAAAATCGGCTTTTTTACCTATTTCAATACTACCTACTTGTTTCTCCATACGATTGGCTTTGGCAGCCCAAATGGTCATACCACGAATGGTTTGCTCACGTGATAATGCATTTTCCATTTGAAAACCCCCTGCAGGAAAACCTTTGCTGTCTTGTCTTGCCACTGCTGCTAAAAAAGTTTTAAAAGGATTGATTTCTTCTACTGGAAAGTCGGTACCCAAAGGCAGCCAGTTATTTTGATCTAGTAATTGTTTATAGGCATAGCCTCCTTTTAATCTATCAACACCTAATCTATCTCCTGCCCAATACATATCGCTAGTGGCATGTGTGGGCTGAACAGAAGGAATAATATTGTTGTCACCGAAATAATGAAAATCTGCTGGGTTAATAATTTGCGCATGTTCAATTCTCCATCTTTTATCATTCTTTCCTTTTAAATATTTCGCATATACTTTTAATATGGTTCTGTTCGCACTATCTCCTATAGCATGGGTACACATTTGAAAATCGGTAGTAATTAACTTGGCAGCGATGCTATCAAAATGCGCGGCACTACTTAACAAAAAGCCTGACCAGCCAGCTTTATCGCTATAAGGTTGTATCAAACAAGCACCTCTTGAACCTAATGCGCCATCTCCATATACTTTAATGCCTTTCACCATTAATTTATCTGTTACATAGCCACCACCAGTAAAATATTTTGATGTGTAAGTACTTGGCTTGTCACTTAACATGACATACAAACGCATTTTTAAATCATTGAATTTTTGCAAAGCATCAACTTGATCTACCTCCGAAGGGCTTAATCCACAATCGGTTATAGTAGTGAGCCCTGTTGCAAAACAATTTTGTTGTGCTGCAATCAACCAATCTTTATAATCTGCTGCTGTTGCTTCGGGTACTTTTCTTTCCACTACGCCAACTGCGTTATCAATTAATAATCCTGTTAACTTTCCATTTTGCATAGTAAACTGTCCGCCTTCAATTGTTTGTCCTGCTTTTACATCTGCAAGTGCTAAAGCATAATCATTCGCAATACTTGCATGACCATCCACTCTTTCTAAAATAACGGGTCTATCAGGAAATAGTAAATTTAATTCAGCGTTGGTAGGGAATTGTTTTCCAGGAAATCTATTCTGATCCCAGCCTCTTCCCTTAATCCATCCTTTACCAGGATGCTTTGCAGCAAAAGCTTTCACTTTATCAATCACTTCCTGCCAGCTTGGAACAAACATTAAATCTACCGAGTATAAAGATTGTCCATACCCTAAAAAATGAGCATGCGCATCTATGAAACCAGGATACACTGTTGCATTGTGGGCATTGACAATACTATCTGATTGGTATTCCTTTAAAATGTCATCATTCGTACCTACTGCTACAATCTTACCATCTTGAATCGCCATTGCCTCGGCCACAGTGAATTCATTATTGACTGTATAAATTTGAGCATGATGTACAATTAAATCAACTCTTTGATGAATACAAGCACTAAATAATAAAACGATGGCGAATGCAATAAATAAACGCATGGTAATGTTTTGAGAAAATAAAAGTAAGTAAAATATAGGCAAGAATCCTACAAAAAAGGAGAAACAAAAATCAAAAAAATAAATCAAAGGCGCCCTTAGTTTAACAACTCACAAGGCTTTAGACCTGTATGTTTTTTAAAAGCAGCTGAAAAATGAGAAATAGAAGAATAGCCTAATAAAGCAGAGACATCGGTCACACTTAATGATTTCTCATACAACAAATACTTAGCATGCTCCATTCTTTGTTGTTGATAAAAATCAAAAATAGTGGTGCCAAAAACCTCCTTAAATCCTTTCTTTAAATAACACTCGTTCATGGCTACTTTGCGGCTCAATTCCTTTATTGTGATTGGATCTCCAATATGTTGTAATAAAAATTCACGTGCTTGATAAATACTTTCCTTACCTCTTTCGTCTGCTAAAAACTTACAAGTAAAAACCGCTTCTTTTTCTTCAATGATGCTTTCTAAACTGTACACCAATAATTCATGAATTTTAGCATTCACAAAAATATTTTCCAAAGAACCGCTGTAGCTATGATTTAACAAGGCATCAAGGGTGATTCGTTTTTTTACACTTAAAGGAAATGTTTTAGTAAAATTATCGGTATGCTTAAAAGCCAACAACTCATCTTTCTTGTTATTTGTTTTTACATTATGCACAAACTGATGTAAGAATGTAGCCGTGAAATGAAAGGAAAAAACATCGATGGTTTTTAATGGCCCCATACATTCTGCAGTAGGTAATTGATTACAGCCTCCGCAAACCTTATTGTCACAGTATCTATTACCTGAAATACAAAATCTTAATTCTAAATAGTTTTCCTTGGGTTTACTTGCATTGTAATGGTAAACAAACATACCTGTATCCTCGGCACCCCAAGCCTCTTGCGCCATATACCTTTTTATCTGATATTGGGTAGACCCAGGAATACGCTGCTCCTTGCTGTATAGCAAGGCCATTCCGTTGAATCCTTCGGGTGTATTTGCCTGCTTTAATATCTCTTGGGACAGTGTCATTACCACAAAATTAATGCATAAACCGTAAAGGAACTATTCGAGGCTAAATAATGACCGAAAAATGACTTAGAAAATGGCCAATTTTTAGCCTAAAAAAGTATGCACAAAATGGCCAAAATGGGGATAACTAAATTGGTATCAAAACAGGCTTTAAACCCTTAATTATCTTAAGTTTGTATGCATTCAAAATGCATCGAAAAACAAACAAATTTTATTACAATTATGTCCAACGATTTACAGTCCAGCGAATCAGCAGAAAATAAGAATTATGGTGCCGACAGTATTCAGGTTTTAGAGGGCTTGGAAGCCGTTAGAAAAAGACCTGCCATGTACATTGGAGATGTGGGCTCAAAAGGGCTTCACCATCTAGTCTACGAGGTAGTTGACAACTCTATCGATGAGGCATTAGCGGGTTATTGCTCACATATTGAAGTAAATATTCACGAAGACAACTCCATAAGCGTACAAGACAATGGTCGTGGTATTCCCACTGCGATGCATACCAAAGAGAAACGTTCGGCCTTGGAAGTAGTAATGACTGTTTTACACGCAGGCGGTAAATTTGATAAAAATACTTATAAAGTATCGGGTGGTTTACACGGTGTGGGGGTGAGTTGCGTAAATGCCCTAAGTACTAAATTGTTGGTAACCGTTGAAAGAGAAGGAAAAATATTTGAACAAGAATATGCCATCGGCGCACCTCAATATGCAGTAAGAGAAATTGGTACTAGTGATAAAACGGGAACCCGTGTGCACTTCTGGCCTGACTTAACCATCTTTCAAGAGTCCGTTTATAAAAGAGAGATTTTGGAAAGTCGTTTACGCGAACTTTCTTATTTGAATAAAAGAATTAGCATCACCATCACCGATTTAAGAGAGAAAGATGAATCTGGAAATTTTTATACAAAGAATTTTTACAGCGAAGGTGGTATTGTGGAGTTTGTGCAAATGCTAGATAAAAACGGAAATAGAAATCCAATCATCTCACAACCTTTGTATGTAGAAGGTTTAGATGAGGCTTCCAATGTAATGGTAGAAGTAGCCTT
>CAINFN010000075.1 GCA_903848125.1 uncultured Bacteroidota bacterium | reverse complement strand
AGCACTTGCTAAAGAAAAAGGGGTACAATTAATTGATGTAAGAAAACCTAAAACCAGAGAGCAACTAAGCTTTTGGACTGGAGACATCTATAAAGTAACTGCGCCCATCATAGCTGTAATCGGTATGGATTGCGCTATGGGCAAAAGAACCACAGCAAGAATGTTAAGACAGGCTTGTGAAGCAGACGGACTCCGGGCTGAGATGATATATACTGGACAAACCGGTTGGTTGCAAGGCGGTAAATATGGTTTTGTTTTTGATTCTACTTTAAATGATTTTGTATCTGGAGAATTAGAAAATGCGATTGTTACTTGCTGGAAAGAAACGCAACCCGATTTTATTTTCTTAGAGGGGCAGTCTTCTTTAAGAAATCCGAGTGGTCCTTGTGGTATTGAATTATTAATATCAGGGAATGCTAAACATGTAATATTGTTATTCGCCCCTAAGCGTAAATATTTTGACCATGATGAAAAATGGGGATCTATTCCTAGCGTTGAATCGGAAATTGAGATTATAGAAAAATTAGGTTCAAAAGTAATTGCATTAGGTATTCATACTGAAGACTGTACCAATGAAGAAGCCTTTTCTTTTCAAAAACAATATGAGCAAAAATTAAACATACCCGTATTATTGCCTATTCAAGAAGGCGTAGATAAAATATTGCCTACATTAAAAAAATTAATAAAGAACTAGATAATAAGAATTTACTAAGCAATTATTTAATGAGTAATAGTTTGGTTAATTTTTTAACAATAGTATAATGAATGATTCAAAAAATTAAATTAATAATAAATATCCAATGAAAATAGTTGCTGTAAGATCTTATCTAAAAAAAATGGCTTTGACCAAGCCTTATACCATTGCTTATAGTACTTTCTCCGATGTAAGCTTAGCTTTTTTTGAAGTAGAGTTAGCCAATGGCATGGTGGGCTATGGTTGTGGAAGCCCTGCTGGAGAAGTGGTAGGAGAAACGACTGCGCAAACTGCTGTTAATTTAGAAACCGAATTTGTTAAAAATTTTGTAGGCAGAGACATTCGTCATTTTCAAAAAATGATTTATGAAAGTAGACAGCATTTTGATCACTTACCTGGAACCCAGGCTGCTATTGATATAGCCATGCACGATGTCTTTGGTAAATTCATGGGCATTTCCGTTGCTGATTTCTATGGACAAAAAATAAAAGCCTTACCTACTTCTATTACGATTGGCATTAAAAGTATAGAAGAAACTTTAGAAGACGCTGCAAGTTTTTTAAGTCTAGGTTTTAGAGTATTAAAAGTAAAACTAGGCTTGAATGTTGATGAGGACATTGCAAAAATTAATAAGCTGCATGAAAAATATCCAAGTGAATATATAATAAGAGTAGATCCGAATCAGGGCTATAGCTTGGCCAATTTAAATAAGTTTATTGATGCTACTAAAAAAGTGGGGGTTGAATTAATAGAACAGCCTTTGCCCGTTGGCAAAGAATTAGAATTATTAAAAGTAGATCCTGTTTACCGTTCTATATTAATGGGAGATGAATCATTGAAAGACCCGCAGGCTGCATTGGAATATGCCATTAGCAAACCTTTTGGTGTCTACAATATTAAATTAATGAAGTGTGGTGGTATCATGGGTGCTATGGAAATTGCTACTATTGCAAAAAATGCAAGCATCAATTTATTCTGGGGATGCAATGATGAAAGTATTATAAGCATTACTGCGGCCCTTCATGCAGCATACTGCTGTTCCAATACTAAATATATTGATTTAGATGGCAGCTTTGATTTAGCCGAGGACTTGGTAACAGGTGGCTTTGAATTAATTGATGGCTATATGCATATTAATAGCCAGCCTGGTTTTGGGGTGACTAAATTATAATGCACTTTCTAAAGAATTCCTTAAATTGTAGAATGGATATATTAAAACCCAAAATTGGAGTAAGCACTGCTACATTTTTAGTAGTGAGTGTAATTATTGGTTCTGGTGTATTTAAAAAGTTGTCACCCATGTCACAAACTTTGGGTTCTCCCTTATTAGTTATTCTTTGTTGGGTATTAGCAGGGCTTATTAGTTTAGCAGGCGCTTTGTCCACTGCCGAAATGGTAAGTATGTTTCCCAATTCAGGAGGGGAGTACTTTTATTTTCAAAAAGTATATAATCGTTTTTTTTCTTTTATGTATGGATGGGCCAGTTTCACTGTTATTAAAACAGCTTCTATTGCAGCACTAGCTTATATT
>CAINFN010000074.1 GCA_903848125.1 uncultured Bacteroidota bacterium | reverse complement strand
ATTTTGGTTACTGGGGCAGCTGGTTCCATTGGCTCAGAAATTGTAAGACAATTGATTCCGTTTAATCCTGAATTAATTATTCTTTGCGATCAGGCAGAAACACCTTTACATGATTTAGAATTAGAGTTGATTGAAAATGATACCAGAGTAAATTGTCTTAGCTATTTGGCTGATGTGACCAATAAGGCTAGAATGACTAATTTATTTGAGGAGTTCAAGCCGCATTATGTTTACCATGCTGCTGCTTACAAACATGTTCCGATGATGGAATTATGTCCAACCGAAGCGGTGCGTAATAATTTAATTGGGGTTAAGGTAATTGCCGATTTATCCGTTCAAAATGGGGTAGAACGTTTTGTGATGATCTCTACCGATAAAGCGGTGAATCCAACCAATATAATGGGGGCTAGTAAGCGTATGGCTGAAATGTATGTGCAGGCACTTTCTAAAGAGACCGGAATGGCCACCAAATTCATTACAACGCGTTTTGGGAATGTTTTAGGCTCTAATGGGTCTGTTATTATACGATTTAAGGACCAGATCGAAAAAGGGGGCCCTGTGACCGTTACCCACCCCAATATTACTCGTTACTTTATGACCATACCCGAAGCTTGTCAATTGGTATTGGAAGCAGGCAGTATGGGCAATGGAGGAGAGATTTTCGTATTTGATATGGGCCAGCCGGTGGCCATTGCTGATTTAGCGAAGAAGATGATTCGTTTGTATGGGTTGATTCCAAATATTGACATCAATATAACCTACAGTGGTTTGCGCCCGGGTGAGAAATTATACGAGGAATTGTTGAATGACCAGGAAAATACCACTCAAACCTACCACGATAAAATTTTAATCGCCAAAGTGCGTGATGTATCTTTTGAGCAAGTGAAGCAAAGTACTTTTGAATTGGAAACCATTTTAAGCACTTCTAATGACGAAATGCAATTGGTGACGAAGATGAAGGAATTGGTTCCTGAATACATCAGCAACAATAGTATTTACGAAAAATTAGATGCGACAGTAATTGCGATGGTGAAGTAATAAATTGTAAACTAAATATTTTATATAAACAAACCCTCAATGAATAGATTGTTTTTTATTTTCACAAGCCTTTTTTTAACTACTGCAGCCTTGGCGCAAGAATCGACTCCAGTTATTTATCCAAATGATACGGTTAAGCTGGGTAATTTAAAAATCATTAAAATTAATGGGGAAGAGAAAAAAGATTGGATCACTATATTTAGAAATTTGGATTATGGGGCAGTGAAGTTAGATTATAATAATACAAAACCAGCTGTGCCCAAAGACATTGAAACCCAATGGCTTGGTTTTGATTTAGGTGTGGCTGGTTATACAGACTATACTAAATATGCCATTTCTCCTACTTTAAGCAGTCCTTCGGTGGGCTTGCCTTTAACCAATAGAAAAATGCAACCTAAAAATAGTTCAACCAATGTGAACATTTGGGTGGTACAACAAAAAGTAAATATATATCAACACAAGTTGTATTTTAAATATGGTTTTGGCTTTGAAATGTTTAACTACTTTTACACCAACGCCATTGATTTTAGAAACAATGAAAAAGCATTTGTTTCTTTAAGTAACAATACCTACAGCAAAGACAAATTATTTATCAATTATTTGACGGTGCCATTGCAACTTTCTCGCAGTTTCAAAGTTAAGAATGTACAAACCATTTCGCTATCTGGTGGTGTTTCGCTTGGCTATATGTTAACAGCAAGAAACAAACAAATTAGCGATGCCTTAGGCAAGAAAAAGTATTATGGCGATTTTAATATGAACGATTATCGAGTAGCTGGGATATTCCAACTGGGTATTGGTGATGTGAAGTTCTATGGCAGTGCGGCTTTAACGCCTATGCTTGATAAGTCCACTACCAATATAGGGCTGTTCCCTTATACCTTTGGAATTAGATTAGCGAAGTTCTAGTACTTCTTTTTCTCTCTAATTTCTTTCGTGTATTTTTTTAAACTAGCTAGTTCGTTCGGATCTAGGCTGGCCCAGGCAATGCTTAAAATTTCTTTATAGTAATCTTGCATTACTGGAATAAAAGGATTGGCGAAATTAGGTTCTGATTCAAATGCCGCTGTATAGTCTCTTAAATTTTTATAGACTCCTGTACTCACCACATTTATTTTTCTTTGTTTAAGCGGTACATTTTTTACCCAAATCTTTTCTTTTGTAATAGGCTCAGAAAGAGAAATATTTATTTTACCTGCTAACATAAAAAATCCGCCCATTTTATATTGCGTGGTATATACTTCAGTTTTCTTTTTTCCTGAAACAAGAATTTGTGAGCCATACCAGTTTACGTTTTGATCATTGACATCAAAATCTATTTGCACATTCAACATCAAATCGCTTTCAATCTTATCGGTATACAAAACACTCTCGTAATTTTCAAATGGTCCTCTTACTAGATACCCTTTTGAAGTAAGGGCTTCATTGATATCTCCCGTCATGAATTTTGAAAAATCATTAAATACTCTATAATCGGCGTATTTAAACTTTTCATTATAGCGTGGCTCGATCAATAAAATTTTTAAATCATTGGCACCCGCATTCGTATTGGTAGGAGGCGTATAATCATAGCTAGGCACTTTAAAAGTGGGTACAGACACCGTAGATACATATTTTTTCTTTGCCGAGGAAGAGACCATGGTGGCATAGACAATAATCACAACTATTGACAAGCTAATTTTTATCCAGTTTTTCATAAATTCTATTTAGAACGCTTTATTAAAAATAATAATGTAAATATAGTAAATCCTATAAAATAAACCACCATATCCTTGATATCGCCTGTGCCTGGCAGGAGGTTGACCATTTGTAGGAGCTCTGTTCCAAGGATGACGATTAGGGTGGCTATTTTGATGCTTATGGGCACTATTTTCCAGCTGCCCCATACAGCGCTTAACATGAATAAGAAGGAAATTTCCCAACATAAATCGGGTAGCCAATTGGCGATGGGGTAGCCTTGTTTATTGGCTTTTTTGATCCCTAAAAAGGTCTCATATACCAAGCTTTCTTTTTTGAAATAATAATAAACCACTACGCCTAGTAGCAAACATAAGATGGATAATAAAAAATTAGATATACGTTTATTCATTGGTTTTGTCTTGCGCAAGTTAAATGCATTACTGAACGCAATTTCATAAACCAAACTTAAGATTTTTATTTTAAATCAAAGCAATTGAATCTTTGAATGTATATTGAATATTCTATTTACTTTTGTTTATAGTTTTTCAAATGAAATAATGTTTTTAACTGTCTAACGTCAGCATAAAGTGGACTAAAAAAGGTCTAAATTAGTAGAGAGTTTCCATCATTAACAATTAAACCAAAATGACATGGAACAGAAACAAAAACAATCTACAGAGAACTTCATTAAAGACATCCGTCGTAAGTCAAGGCGGTTATTTTCCTCAGAACAAAAGCTCATCATTGTAATGGAGGCTCAAAGAGGCGAGAACTCCGTTACAGAGATATGCCGTAAGCATGGTATCTCACAAGCTACCTTTTACAAGTGGAACAAAGAGTTCATGGAAGCGGGTAAAAAGCGACTTGCAGGCGATACAGTTAGAGAAGCTAGTTCGGATGAAGTAAGTGATTTACGCAGTGAGAACAGGGACTTAAAAGAACTCGTAGCTACGCTACTACTTCAAAACAATCATTTAAAAAAAAGTATAGCCGCGCTGGGTTAAAAGAAAAGTATCCAAAGTATATGAGACTAACAGCACAGGAAAAGCAAGAGATAATCAAGTTGGTGGAAGGGTCTGATATGGGTATACACCGCTGCTTACAGCAACTAGGTATCGCCAAGAGTACTTTTTTTAAGTGGTATAAAGCTTATAGGGATAAGGGATTGGTGGGATTAACACCAATGCCACCAGGTAACCGACGGCAGTGGAACACCATCCCCGAACAAGAAAAAACTCTAGTCGTACAAGTAGCTTTAGATTACAGTGAACTTTCCCCAAGGGAACTGGCTTGTAAGCTAAGCGATGAAAGGGGTGTATTCATATCAGAGTCAAGCGTGTATAGGATATTAAAAGCAAGGGGACTGATCACCTCACCTGCGCATATCCTATTATCAGCAAGCGATGAGTTCCATACTAAAACCCAGTTTGTGCATCAGATGTGGCAAACGGATTTTACCTACTTCAAAATCATTGGATGGGGATGGTATTACCTCAGTACCATTATTGATGATTACAGCAGGTATATAGTTCACTGGGAGTTGTGCAGTACCATGAAGGCACAGGATGTTCAATCCACTGTTGCTACTGCCATAAAAAAAGCAGGGCTTAAAAAAGGGCAAAGGCCCGTTTTACTTAGTGATAATGGTTCTTGTTATGTATCCTCAGAACTAAAGGATTACTTAGCCACAGAGGATATATTACCCATCCATGGACGAGTAATGCATCCACAAACACAGGGTAAAATAGAAAGGTATCACCTCACCATGAAAAACGTAGTCAAACTAAATAACTACTACCTACCAGAACAGTTAGTGGATGCCATAGGAGAATTTGTTACGTATTATAATCATGAACGCTACCATGAATCATTAAAAAATGTCACGCCGGCAGATATGTATTATGGTAGACAAGAACAAATACTCAAACAAAGAGAGATCATCAAAAAAGAGTCCCTAAAAAGACGTAGAAAATTATTTTTAAAAGAAAAAACACTATTTTTAAACAACGAAACTCTCTACAACCAAAAGTCTACATTGGTTTGACGACGGACATT
>CAINFN010000073.1 GCA_903848125.1 uncultured Bacteroidota bacterium | reverse complement strand
GTTACATTTAAATTTTGTTTACTAAATTCATCATTATTTAAAATATTGAATGCGTTTTGAATTTCTTTTACAAAACTTGCGCTTACTTTATTCGTAACTAGGGCTATATAGTGGGGTTCTAAGCTGTCATTAACAAAGTCTACTCTATTTGTTAAGCTATCTACCTTATTGTTTTGTTGGCCAGGCTTAGCTATACTTATGGGATTTAATTTAGTACTGTCTTTTTCTACTTTTTTAGGAATTATACTTAGGTTTTGCGCAAGTGGCAAGGTAGGTGTAATTAGTAAGTTTGGTTCTTCTCTTACTAAAACAAAAGGAAGCTCTTTTATCACTTTTTTTACTTTTAAAGTATCTAAATACTTTTCTGTAATGGCCCTTTTGCTAATTTCTTCTAAAATGATTTTTGCCTTGTCCTTAATTCTTTCATTTTTATTATTGCTAACAATACTATCTAATAAGTTGATAGCTAAACTATCTTTTCTTTGTTGAGCATACATTTTAACTTTCAAAAATTGATAAGGGGTTTGCCATTTACTTCCTCTTAATGAACTATTCAAAACAGGGGTAATTGATGAGAACTGATCCCAATTTCCTATCTGCGTTAGGAAATAAGCTTCTTTGTAGGTTTCAACAAGCGTTTTGTCTTTATTTTTTTTAGCTAAGGCTTCATTTTTTTTGGTGATATAAAATCCATTTGTAAATTTAGCGACCACTATTTGAATAATACTGTCAGCACTTTCCTGTTTATTGTCGTGAATGTAATGACTTGCTAAATCTAACATAGCTCTTTCCGTACTAATTGGGTCAATATCCTTTTTAATAATTCTTAAATAAATAGGATATGCCTTCTCGAAATCATTTAATTGAAGTAAAAACAATTGCGCATTGGCCAAAGCTGCTTTATTCCACTGGATCATTGAGCCAGACAGGCCATTCGCATCTTTAATGAGCGCTATAGGCAAACTATCGTTTTCTTTAGTGGGTTTGCTATCTAATAGGTTAATAGTACCGCCTAGGTTTTGACCTGTCACTTGGTTAAGATTATTATTGCCATTTTGCTTGTTGGCATAGGCAATGGTGGCACTCGTTTTTCTTCTCCATTGATCTACATTAGGGCGCTCTCCCCATTTTCTAATAAAATTTTGTTTACCTATTTGAATAGTACTTTTATTATCAAAATAAAAATCTGAATTACTACCAGCGTTATTGTTGTAATTACTTAGTAGGGTAGCATTTATATTAGGCTCAACCATATTTACTTTACTAGAAATAATATTTTTATCTACAAATAGGTTCTTATAAAAATTTTTGTTTTCTGTTTGTCTCTTTTGCCAAGCTATAGAAAATGAAACTTGTTTATCTAGTTTTAAATCATAAATCCATGCAAGGGTATCTTGTTCCTTTATAATTTTATCGTTTATTTCTATATCCTTCATCCATTTTTTTCTAGCTTGAATGGTTTCATAATTAGGGTTCGTTTTTAATACACCTTGTAAACTATCATAGGAAATTTTTGATATGGTATATTCATTAATGTCGTAATTGATAGTAGCTAAAAGCTCAAATGCTTTTTGTTTTTGTTTTGAATTGCTATAATTTTTTTTGATGGAATAGATAAGCCAATCAGTAGCTTTTGTATAGGCCTTATTTTGGATGGCTAATTTGGCCATTTCAAAATAGACAACATCGGTATAAGGTTTGAATTTTTCTCGCTTGATTATTTTTTCTAAAGAATAAGCCAAATCAATCCAAGGGGTATTCGCATTTTTCGAATCAATGGTGACGGTTGCGATTTTTGCATAAACCCCTACAATAGGATTGTTTACATTTTGCTCTGCTTTTTTATACCAAGTGTAAGCATTTTTCCAATTATCTGCCTTTTGCCATAATTGTGCAATTAAATAATACCATCTTGTTTTTGCAACATCATCTATAGCGTTAGGCAAGGCTTCTTCTAATGAAGTGGCAGCCTTATCATATACTTCCATTAAATAATAACCATAAGCGATTTGTTCATTTAAAAAGGGGATAAGGCGTTTAGGAAATAAAGCATCAGTTTTAAGCAGTTGTAATAAACTCATGCCTTCATTTAATGCCCCTATTTCAAAATAGGTTCTTGCCTGCCATAACATGCTTTCATTTCTAACGTTTACATTTTCCCATAAACGGTTGTTCTCTGGAGTGGCGATACTAAATTTTCCTTTTTTGCTTCTTACATTACTACCAACTACTAAGTCTGCACCATTCTCTTTTTCATCAAATGAGTAATTGATAAATTGTAGTATGCTTGCGGCGGTATCAAAATTCTTATGAAATAAATACGCTTTTGCTAATAAAAGATAGGCGTCATCTACATAATTGCTTCTTAAATCATGCAATACGATATTGGCATTACATCTATATACAATTGAATCTAAACTATATTTTGCAGTGGTACTTAAGTCGTAATCATAAAAACTTAATAAAGAGGTAAAATCGTCTTGGTAGTCAAATCTTGCTTTTTGTAAATGCTCATTAAATTCTTCTTCTGCATTAAATAAATAGTTAAACTGTGAAACAGTATTTTGGTAGGCCCTTCTGCCAAGTGAATATTTTGTATTTAAAAGACGCTCGTAGGGGAGGGGTTTGTCAATTTCCCTAAAGGCTCCTTTTTTAAGGGCACTGTTAACCGTGCTGTCTGCCTTGGTTTGAATTTGTTTTGCTTTATTATAAAACAAACTCTTCATTATTTTCTGATTGGTATCTAGTATTTTATTGATGCTTTTGATCAATTTTGTGTCGTTGATATTAATCAATCCATTGGAAGTATCTTTTTTGTTTTTTGAATTATCTTGTGCCAAAGAACCCAATGGTAAGAGTAGGCAAAAGCTAATTGCCAAAAACCAATAGCTGTAATATTTAAAAGGGACTTCTCTTGGTTGCATAATTGGGATAAAAACTGCTTAAAATTACATTTATTTCCTATTATTTACTTAAAAAAATAGAATCCATCGTATCTTTAACTAGCTTTCATTTTTATGCCAAATTTAGACATCAATAATACCTTTAAACGCACCAGTAATACCTATCGATTGGTGATTATGAATGATGATACCTATGACGAGGTTTTGGCCTTTAGATTGTCAAGAAAATCTGTTTATTTAGGGGTAAGTATTACATTTATTTTATTGGTGGGGATGAC
The DNA here is from genome assembly GCA_903848125.1 of uncultured Bacteroidota bacterium. Lineage (GTDB taxonomy): Bacteria > Bacteroidota > Bacteroidia > Chitinophagales > Chitinophagaceae > Sediminibacterium. The sequence continues at coordinate 1,733 of CAINFN010000073.1, read as the reverse complement.
CATTGCGCTCATTGCATTTACTCCACTAAAGTATTATATACCAGGATACGGAACCAAGGAAAGTCGAACAGCGCTTCAATTGCTAAAAATTCGTACCGATTCCTTAGAACAATCCATACATTTTAAAGAACAATATTTAGAAGGCATCAAAAAAGTGTTGTCAGAGGGAAACCCCAAACAATTAGATACTTTGCCATTAAAGTTGCCCGAGCATAAACAATCTTTTGATTAATGGGTACCCCTTCTACAGGCAATAAATCACCAAACAAAGAACCAATCTATAATTGGTCTAAATATATTGGACTAGGCTCACAACTTATCGCAGGGTTGCTAATTACTATTTTTATTGGCAAAAAATTAGACCTCTATTTTAACAAACATTCTTTCTTTGCATGGGTGGCACCTTCTTTATTTATTTTAACTGTTTTAATAAGTGTTGTAAGAGACACTCAAAATAAAAATTAAAATTATGTTTCAAAAAAAATCACAACCTATACTATTGATTTTTATTGCTGTTAATTTATTTGGTTTTTTAGTACAGAAGGGTTTACTACATGCTAATTTAAAAATCAACTTTTTATTAGTGGTGAATGGGATGCTTTTACTTATGTACTTTTTTAATTTGATTAGAATAAGTAAGCTTGATAAAACAAACCCAAATGCCATGGTAAGATCTGTCTTGATTGGCACTTTGTTAAAAATGGTTGTTTTTGTGGGGGTGGCGATGGCGTATACTACTCAAGTAAAACAATCAGTTGGTATGCCTACTTTATTAGCTAGTATGGGCTTATATCTTTTATATACTTGGTTAGAGGTAAAAGGGGAAGTGTATAAAAAATAATTGTAAATAATAATATTTCAAACATTGTCTAAGGTTGAACATCCATTACAAGCATTAGCAAGTTATTTACCAGAGGGGGCTTTTGAGCCTGTGGTTCAACTAATACATCAATATAAAGTTCATTTAACAGTTACTCGTGCACGCAAGTCGGTGCTAGGAGATTATCGACATCCATTTATGGGATCGAACCATAAGATAACGGTCAATGGCAATTTGAATAAGTATGAATTTCTGATCACTTTATTACACGAACTGGCTCATCTATTGTGCTTTGAACAACATAGAAATAGGGTGGAGGCACATGGCAAAGAATGGAAAAATATTTATGGAAGTTTGTTGAAAGCTTTTATTGATTTGAATTTGTTTCCCGATGACATTACTAAAAGTTTGAAAAAAACCTTACTCAATCCTGCGGCTACCGCCAATGGAGAAACGGCATTGTTGTTGGTACTTCGAAGATACAATCCGCTTAAAAAGGCAGGGGTAGTGGTTTTAGCACATTTGGCAGATGGGACTTTGTTTAAAGAAATAAAAGGAAGAACCTTTAGAAAAATTAAATTAAGACGTAAGCGTATTGAGTGTATTGAAATTGCTACCGGGAATATTTATTTATTTAGCGCACTGAGTGAAGTGGAAATTGTTAATGCCTAAATTTTTTGAATTTGGGCTGTAGAATAAAAATAAAATACCCCCGAAAATTCGGGGGTATTTTAAAAATCATTAGAGGATAATTCAAAGCCCATAAATTCTTCGAATTTGGGCTGTAGAATTATCAAGCAACGGCTTGTTTCACCAAGGCTGCTGCTTCACTTAATTGAATAGCAGACTGCACTTTCAATCCACTTTCATCTATTAGTTTTTTCGCTTCCACCGCATTGGTTCCTTGTAAACG
>CAINFN010000072.1 GCA_903848125.1 uncultured Bacteroidota bacterium | reverse complement strand
AGAATCTTGCCTTATAATCCCTTACTGTCGTTATATTTGTGGCTAAAATACAGGTAGCATGACGACGCCCTTAATGACGCAATTAAATGAGACAGCGAGCTTTATCAAATCTAAAATAAATGCTACTGCCAGTACTGCTATTATTTTAGGTAGTGGGTTAGGAAATTTATCAAAGGAGATACAAATTGATTTTGCCATTGAATATCATCAAATTCCACATTTTCCAGTAAGTACGGTAGAAGGCCATAAAGGAAGATTAATTTTAGGCACTTTAAATGGAAAGAAAGTTTGGGTGATGGAAGGTCGCTTTCATTTTTATGAAGGCTATCAAGCGGTACAAGTAGTTTATCCAATTCGCGTGTTAAGGTTATTAGGCGTTCAAAATTTATTGTTATCTAATGCGGCAGGTGGGGTTAATCCTAACTATCATGTGGGGGACTTGATGATTATAATAGACCATATTAGCTTATTTACAATTAACCCATTGATTGGAAAAAATGAAGAAGCTTTAGGAACGCGTTTTCCGGATATGAGTGAGCCTTATTCTTTTATTTTTATTGAAAAAGCAAAAGCAATTGCTGCGGCGAATCAAATTAATGTACATGAAGGCGTTTATGTTGGTGTAACTGGACCCACTTTTGAAACTAAGGCAGAATATAAATTAATTAAAAATGTGGGCGGTGATGTAGTAGGAATGAGTACAGTACAAGAAACGATAGCTGCAGTGCATTGTGGTATGAAAGTGTTTGCCATGAGTGTGGTAACTGACCTGGGCATAAGAGAAGACAATAATGTGATCACCCATGAGGAAGTGTTGGCTGCTGCACACGCTGCAGAACCAAAATTGACTATTATTTTTAGTGCGTTGTTAAAAGAAATTGCTTAAAACCAAACAGGCATGTCCTTCGTAAAAACATTTTTGTTGGGTTGTGTTTTTTTAATATTGGTTCAATTTAAATTGGATGCGCAGCAGTATGGTGCTTTAGGTGGTTCGGGCAGTTATTCTAGACCCGTTAATAATAAAGCAAAAGACTCTTTACAAAAGCGCGATCAAAATGCCGACTCCATTACTATTTTTTACAAATTATACAATAACAATGAGTTGCTTAAATTAGATTCAAGCATCAATGATTTTTTTGTGCACTATCCATTGCCCTATACCAGTTATAACCTAGGCAATTTAGGTACTGCAACCAAATCTTATTTATTTTCTCCAATACAAAAAAGCGGGTTTGATGCAGGCTTTCATGCCTACGATCGTTATTTTTATACATTAGAAGGCACACCCTTTTACCAGACCACTCGACCCTATACCGACTTTGGTTATTTATTAGGAGGGAATGCAGAACAAGTAATAGAAATTAAGCATACTCAAAACAAAACTCAACAACTTAATTTTTCATTCGAATACCGATTTAGCAATTCGCCAGGGAATGTTAAAAATCAAAATTCGAATTTAAACAATATGCGCATCACGGCTCATTTTCAGTCGAAACGTAAACGATATGAATCTTATTGGGTGATGCTTAATAACAAAGCAGCTTCTTCAGAGAATGGAGGATTAATCAATGCAGCCAAATTAGATAGCTTATCCTTAAACAATCCTTATGAATTAGAAACAAGATTGGGCAGGAGTGGGATTTCTTTTGCCAATCCTTTTAATACTTCTATTGCAACAGGAAATACTTATAAAAGCAATACTTTATTATGGAAGCAAACTTATGATCTTGGGCAAAAAGATTCTATAGTAAAGGACACCATCGTGATTCATTTATTTTATCCAAGATTGAGATTCCAAAATGAAATCAAATATGAAAGCAGTGCATTTTTATTTGAAGACAACTACCCTAATTCGGCAGCTTATTTAAAGTATTTTAACTGCGATATTGGAGTAAATGAAATAGTTAAATTTCAAGATACTTGGACGGCATTAACGAATGAATTTAGTATTGTTAGTTATCCTCAAAAAAACAATGACAATCAATTTTTACAAATAGGGCAGGGGTATACTAATTTATCAACCAGCTTGAGTAATCAAAAAAGCTGGAACAATTATGATATTTATACATTCGGCGTTTATAAAAATAAAACAAGAAATCAATTATGGGATTTACTTGCCGCAGGAAAATTATATTTGAATGGATATGATGCGGGAGATTATGATGCCAATTTTTATTTATCCAGACTACTTTCTAAAAAAGGGAATTATCTAAAGCTTTCTTTTCAAAATAGCAATCGAACGCCTTCTGCCAATTATTTAGGGCTTACAAATTTTCCTTTGATCTCTTTAAAAGGGATTCAAAAAGAAAATATTATTAGTGTGATGGGGGAAACTGGAAATAGAAACACGGGATGGAAGCTAGCCGGAAGTTATGAGCTTATTAATAATTATCAATATTTCACTACAGGGTATAAGCCTGCAGTGTATAGTCCTGCGTTTAGTTATATAAAGGGGGAGTTAGCCAATAAAATTAAATTAAGCACACATTGGAACTGGTACAATGAATTAAATGTTCAATTGATTGATCAAACTGCGCCTGTTCATTTGCCTTTATTGCTTACAAGACAAAGACTTGCTTTTGAGGGTAACTTTTATAAAAATCTATTTTTATCTACCGGCCTAGAATTGATTTATCATAGCGATTATAAAGCCGATGACTATATGCCATTAACGGGTCAATTTTATGTGCAAAACGATTATACCTTGCATAATCGACCTACAGCCAATGCTTTCTTAAATTTTATGATAAAGCGTTTTAAAGGGTATATCAGATTAGAGAATTTAAACACCTTAGTCTCCACTAGTTCCTCACTTGGAAATACCTATAATTTCACGTCTAGAAACTATCCTGGCACCGGTACCTGGTTTAGGGTAGGTATTTGGTGGAATTTTATTAATTAACCCACTTTCATCATTACCTAGGCTGATCAAAATCGTCTTTTTTTTAACAGAGTTTTTATTTTGAAATCAAATAAGGACTTACCTTTGTGGTAATGAAAAGGGTATTTACTATATTTTTAGTTTTATTGTATTCTGTTGCTAGTATGGGCGCAACTGCAACTACCCATTTATGTGCAGGGAAGGTAAAAACTTGTAAATGTGGTAAGCCTTCTAAAAAGGACTTATGCTGTTCTGAAAAAACAGTGTATTTAAAATCACAGGACAATCATCAGTCTCAAGCGAGTACTAATATTATTGTTAAGAAATTAAGTCTTAGCGCTACTCATGAAGTAGGTACTATACAGAAGGTTATTTCTATTCTACTTAATAACAAACCTCTTATTTCTAATAAGAATTTGGTCAATACTGGGCCACCTATTTACGAACTTATCTGCGTTTATTTAATTTGATTTTATTGATCATTTGGTGATATGCTGTTTTGCAGCATAATCATGGCGTCAAATTTTGGACGCTACATGAATTTATATTCTTAAAAAATCATTTTATTTTAAAAACAGATTATGAAAAATTTTATATTATT
>CAINFN010000071.1 GCA_903848125.1 uncultured Bacteroidota bacterium | reverse complement strand
TTGATTTACAATATATTATATAAATAATAATTTTATGAACGAAAATAGGAAAGGATAAATGGTAGATTAATAGACCACTAATTCATAGAAGTCTTCTTCCTTTAAATAGGTTTGAGCAAGGGCTTGTAACTCCTCTGGACCCACAGAACGCACCACTTTAATGGTATTGTAAAAATAGTCTTCCGTTAAATCATTTAATAAATAGGTTTTCCAACGGCTTATAATTTGAAAAGGGCCATCTAAGTCACCCAATAAAGCACCCAACATATAATTTTTAACCAATTTTAATTCTTCTTCTCCCACAGGTTCTTCTCTTAATTTTTTCATTTCCTTATACACTTCTTCCATAGTGGCTTTACAAACATCCTTACCTGCATCGGTACTTACCATCCATGCGCCTGCATGTTTATAGTTTTGTAAATAACTATGTATGCCATAAGTATAACCCTTATCTTCTCTAATATTACTCATTAATCTGGATCCAAAAAATCCTCCAAAAATATTATTCAGTACTTGTGCTGCTGGAAAATCGGGATGATGTCTATTCGGAAAATGTCTTGCTAAACGAATAGAGCCTTGCACAGAAGCTGCATCATTTACAATGCTGTATTTTTTCTGAGTAGCTGAAATAATGGGATGCGCTTGCTCTTTAATCTCTTTTTTATTTAAAGGAAGTTGGCCAATATACTTATTCAGCAAGGATTCCATTGTGCTTGGGAATTTACCTGCAATAAAAATGACGCATTTCCCATTTAAATAATACTGCTCATAAAAAGCAACAAGGTCTTCTCTATTAATAGCTGTATAATCTTTTTCTACAGAGTATTTTCCATAAGGATGATCAAACCCAAATAAGTATTCATCAATTAATCTGTTCGCAATAAAGTCGCCTTTTTTTAAATTCAGTAGCAATCTTTGAATTTGATTTTGCTTTAAAATAGCAATTTCTTTTTCAGGAAAACTTGCTTCTGAAATTAACTCTCCCATAATAGGAATTACTTCCTGAAAATGTTTTGATAAACCATGTAAAGTAACGGTAGCCGTTTCATTGGTACAAGTTCTATTTAAATGTGCTCCGTAAAATTCAAAGGCATCGGTAATCTCAAAAGAAGTTTTGCTGCTAGTCCCATTTTTCAATAAAAAATTAGTGGCAGCGGCTACCCAGTTTTTTTGCTCAAAACTATTGCCTGCATAAAATACCATATCCACTAGTAGTACCTCCTGTGAGCCGCCCTCATAGGCATATACTTCTACCCCATTATCTAAACTAAACTTTTGATAAGGTTTCAATTGAATATTAAAATCAATAGCGTCTTTAATAACAGGTGCTACTATTCTGTCTAATGCCATGATTTAAGATTTACTATAATAATATAATGTGTTGCGATTACTGTCTTGGAATATTTGTTGAGCTGTATGCTGAATCATAGAAGGCGTTACTTTCTGATACATCGATAATTCTTTGTTCATTAAATCCGCATCTCCTAATAATTCATAATAAGCCAGGCTATGGGCTCTATTCATAATACTCATATCCTCAAAACAAATCACACTTTCTGTTTTATTAATAACTTTCTGCACTTCTTTGGCATCCAGTATTTCATTTTTTATTTTTTCTATTTCTTCTAACACTGCTTTCTCTGCCACTGCCATACTAATGCCCTTCACTAATTTTCCTTCTATGACAAGTAGCCCCGGATCCACGGTGCCAAAATGATAACAATCAATGGATGAAAAAATTTGTTTCACTTTAATAAGTTGCTCATATAATCTTGCAGAAGTACCTCCTCCTAAAACTTCCGTAATTAAATCAGTGGCATGATAGCCTTCGTCAAAACGGCCTCCCATATGCCATGTCATCATCAACATATCTAATGGCACGTCGGCGCGCACATCCATGGTTCTACTTTTTTCTTGCACGGGCTCCTTCGGTAAATTGCGCACATAGGGTTTTCCGGCTTCAATTGGACCAAACCATTTTTGGGCTAACTGTTTTACTTGTTCTGTTTGCACATTACCCGTAACAACTAGTATAGCATTATTGGGACGATAGAATTGAAAGAAAAAATCTTTTACATCTTCCATGGTGGCATCTTCCACATGCGCAAGTGAGGCGCCAATGGTCATCCAACGATAAGGATGTTGCGTATAAGCCAAGCTGCGCATTTTATGCCAAGCATCTCCATAAGGTTTATTAATATAGTGTTCCTTAAACTCTTCGCAAACTACTTTGCGTTGTACTTCTAAACTTTTTTTACTAAAAGCCAAGGACAACATTCGATCGCTTTCTAACCAAAAAGCAGTTTCTATATTTTCGGCTGGAATTTGACAATAATAATTGGTTAAGTCATTAGTGGTATAAGCATTGTTTTCTCCGCCTGCTCTTTGCAAGGGCTCATCATAAACAGGAATATTCACA
>CAINFN010000070.1 GCA_903848125.1 uncultured Bacteroidota bacterium | reverse complement strand
TCTTTTCCAATCCACCAATGACTCTATCAATGGCATCTTGAAAATCTTTCATCTCTACACCAGTCTTTCCTTTACGCGCTGCAATCAAAGCAGCTTCATTACAAACATTCGCAATGTCGGCACCCGCAAAACCTGGAGTTTGTTCTGCTAATTTATGTACGTCTAAATTTTCAGACACTTTAATAGGACCTAAATGCACTTTAAATATTTCTTCACGCCCTTTTACATCCGGACGGTCAATAGAAATTTGACGATCAAAACGACCTGGTCTTAATAATGCGCTATCCAATACATCGGGACGGTTGGTTGCCGCTAATATAATAATACCTGTATCGCCACCGAAGCCATCCATCTCTACCAATAATTGGTTCAAAGTATTTTCACGCTCGTCATTGCTCATCATGGCATTCTTGCCACGCGCACGACCTATTGCATCTATCTCATCTATAAAAATAATACAAGGCGCTTTTTCACGCGCTTGCTTAAATAAATCACGCACTCTACTCGCACCCACACCCACAAACATCTCCACAAAGTCAGAACCACTTAAACTAAAGAAAGGCACTTGCGCTTCTCCTGCCATGGCTTTTGCCAATAAAGTTTTTCCTGTACCTGGAGGGCCTATTAATAAAGCACCTTTAGGAATTTTACCTCCTAAGGCTGTATATTTTTTAGGTTGTTTTAAGAAGTCCACAATTTCCATCACTTCTTCTTTGGCTTCTTCCAATCCAGCCACATCTGCAAAAGTGATATTTACTTTGGTACCACCTTTTTCAAACAAAGTAGCTTTTGATTTACCTACATTAAATATACCACCTGGGCCACCGCCGCTACCACCTGCGCCACCACCCATTTTACGCATTAATAAAACCCAAACCACTACAATCAATACCAAAGAAAAAACAGTATTGGCAATAGGCCCAAACCACTCTCCTTCTTTAATTGTGTTCTGAGGAATTTCGGTAATATTATTTTGATCGTAAAACTTTTGCAATCTGCTGTTAAAACTATTCCAGTCAGTAACACTAAACTCAAATAAAGGAACGCCCTTTACTTTCGCTTTGGGCATTTTTGTTTTAAACTTTTGAACATAAAAATCTTTTTCTATGCTATCAGGTTTAATGTAAACACGAACTGTTTGTTTATTGTCAACAAAATCTAAACGCTCCACGTCACCATGAAGCAACATAACTTGCTTAAACTCTTGTTCGGTAGTAGTGGTAATGTCTGGTGCCATTTGAAAAAAGCGGGCAGACAATAATGAAATGGCGATTAAACCATACACCCAATAAATATTGAATTTGGGTAATTTAGGACCTTGTCCCATTGGCGAGCCTTGTTTATTTGAATTATTATCAGGTATCATGTGCTTAGGTTGTATCTATGTTGTATATAACAACAAATATTATAATTAGTTTTTTAATTCATGCATTTTTATATCTGCATCACTCCACATTTCTTCCAATTGATAAAACCTTCTTGCTTCAGGATGCATTACATGAACCACTACATTGATGTAATCAATCAATAACCATTGAGCAGCTTGTTTGCCTTCGCTTTTATATGGCATTTCTTGACATTTGGTTTTTACCTCGTATTCTATAAAATCAGCAATGGCTTTTATTTGGGTAGTATTACTCGCTTCGCAGATAATAAAAAAATCAGAAGTAGCTTCGTTAATTTTTTTAAGATCTAAGCTAAGTATATTCTCTCCTTTTTTATCTTGGATAGCCTGGATAATGGTTTTGAAAATTTTAGAACTTCTTGTAATCTGAAGAGTCGACGATTTAGGTCGTTTTTTTAGTGCGTTCAAAGCGGAAATAGGTTCCAATGATGCTTGTATTTTTTTGGTTAAATGCTTGTTAGTCAAAACATTTTATTTGAATAAAATGATTCTAAACTAACTTTACAAAAATAGCAATTCGTTTGTTACCTGCCACACCAAATATCACTTTAGGGGAGCCGTTCATCGAACTTGCTTCTATTGATAGTACCAATATTTATGCCATGAACCTGGTTCACAATGGTTTGGCCTCATCTGGCAGTTGTTACAGGGCCCATTACCAGACGCAGGGAAAGGGGCAACATGGGCGCATTTGGGAAAGTTCGGCCGGTTTGAACCTGCTTTGTTCCTATGTTTTGGAGTTAAAACAGTTAAAAACTGATAAAATCTGGACGCCATCGGACCAAATAGGCTTTTCCGCAGCAGTTGCTTTAGGGGTACACTCCTTTTTTGAGGGTTATGCCGGCGCAGCCACCAAAATTAAAAAGCCCAATGATATTTATTGGGGTGACAGAAAGGCAGGGGGTATTTTAATCGAAAACCTAGTCAGAGGAGCCGCTTGGACCTGGACAGTAGTAGGCATTGGCATCAATATCAACCAAATTGAATTTTCCAATGAAGGCGCTCATCCCATTTCATTGAAGCAAATCACCAACCAAGATTTTGATCTTAATGCCTTACAAAAACAATTAACTGCTTCCTTAAAAAAAGCACTATTGAATTGGTTAGAAAAAGGCGAAGTAGCTACTTTGCAAAAAATGGAAGCACTATGTGTGGATATAAAAAAGTAAAACAATAATTTTGAAACAATGAGTATCAAGTTAACACAACATTCAAAAGGAGGCGGCTGTGGCTGTAAAATTTCACCAGCTGTACTTTCAGAAATATTAGCAGCGCACAATGTAGGTGCTAAAAGTAAAGTGCCACAATTATTAGTGGGTAATGATAGCCGAGATGATGCAGCAGTGTATCAAATTGATGAGAACACAGCCATGATAAGTACGACAGATTTTTTTATGCCGATAGTAGATGATGCATTTTCCTTTGGACAAATTGCAGCAGCCAATGCCATTAGCGATATATATGCAATGGGTGGTAAACCGATATTCGCTTTGGCTGTTTTAGGATGGCCACTTGCTAACTTACCTGCTAGTGAAGCAGCAAAAGTAATGGAGGGTGCCCGCAAAACCTGTTCAGAAGCGGGTATTGTGATTGCAGGCGGACATAGTATAGACAGTCAGGATCCTATTTTTGGATTGGTGGTAAATGGTATTGTTGCTATTGAAAATTTAAAAAGAAATGATACAGCACAAGAAGGAGATGTATTGATATTAACAAAACCATTGGGCGTTGGAATTATGGCAACAGCACAAAAAAGAGGTGTATTAACAGAAAGTGATTTGGCTTTTTTAGTGAAGCAACTTACTACTATCAATAAAGCAGGAGAAGCATTAGGAAAAATAAAGCAAGTGCATGCGATGACCGATGTTACCGGATTTGGATTGCTAGGGCACTTAACAGAAATGATGGAGGGCAGTAATTTAACAGCTGAAATTAGTTACCAAAAAATACCCATCATTCCAGCAGTAAGAAATTACATTGCACAAAAAACAATTCCAGGTGCCACTGCACGTAACTGGAGTTCATGTAGTGCTGGCGTAGCTTTTGGGGCTGGCATAGATGAGGAAGAAGCCACTAAATTATTACCCGATCCTCAAACCAATGGTGGATTATTAGTCGCAGTTGCGCCCGAAGCTTTGGTAGAAGTACAAAATATTTTAAAATCAATGGGCATTGACTATACCGAGCCCATTGGTGTATGTAAAGCAGCAAAAGAAAAAAGAATTTACATCACTAAAGATTAGTGAGGTGTATCCTTCTATCAAATGAGCTTATTCAAAAATAAGATGTCCTTTATTTTTAATTTGATCAGGCGTAAGCTCTGCAACCAACTGAACCCCTTTTATACCACGGACCGTTTGTAAGATGTCATTTACTTTTTCATCTTCAATCCATTCGCCACGGATCCACCAAATAAAATCCATGTGTTTTAATTCTGGCAATAAATACTCTCCATCAAATTGATTGTGGTAGACAAAATGATGAATCGAAGTATTGGGCTCATTGCCTTCATACATAGAGAAATAATAAGTTCTATTTTTTCTCTTTATAGCAATTTCATGATTGGGATTAAACCTAAATTCAAAACCCATGAATTGATTCAGCAAAATACAAAACTGATAATTTTTAATAGGCGCAGTAATCCCTAAAATACGCGAGCCTTCGAAATCACTTTCGTTAATAGCGTCTTGATCTAGAATTAATTTACTACTCACTTTATCAATGTATTAGAATTCAATATTTACTTTAACTTCTACCTCACCTCGTTTATATATTAAAACGGTTTTGTCTCCTTTTTTAAATTTAGAAAGCGCTGTCATATAGGCCATCACATCTACAAATTTATAATCGCCTAATTGAATCAATACATCACCCCCTTTTAATCCTAAACGCTCTGCTAATTTTCCTGGCGTTGCTCCTTCAATTCTAACACCAGTGCCAGTATAAGCGTAGTCGGGCATCACTCCTAAACTAACTGTAAATTTATTACTCTTACCCATAGAAGTCTCACGGGTTTTCAAAAAATCAACGGCGCCTAACTTGTTGGTGTTTTTAATAATGGCGTAAACGTATTGAATAATAGCAGCTTCGCCTTCATAGTTAATTTTATCCCAATCGTCCGTTGCTTTATGATAGTCGCTATGGCTTCCTGTAAACATAAATAAAACAGGTGTCCCGTTTCTATAAAAACTAGCATGATCACTAGGTCCTGCTCCTGCACTATCTAGATGAGTCACTAAACTTGTATTGGTATTGGCTAAAACAGATGCCCATTTACTTGAAGTACCAAAACCACCCACCGTTAATTTATGTGCCGTGTCGTACCTGCCCACCATGTCTAAATTGATCATGTAATTTAACTGGCCCTTATAAGTTGGATTGGCCAACCAATATTTGCTACCAAACAATCCCAGCTCTTCTCCGGAAAAATGTAAAATTAGATAGTTGTTATTTTTAGGTGAATTTTTATTCAGCATTTTTGCTAATTCAATTAATGCACTGGTACCACTGGCATTGTCATCTGCTCCATTGCGAATTGAATTATTAATATCTAAAGCGTTGTGGTCTTCGTTATAACCTAAATGATCTAAATGAGCCCCTATTACCACTGTATTGTTAGCATGGTTATCAATAAATGCAACCACATTATGTGCAGTTCTAGTAGCATGTTCAAATTCGATATTGGCATTAATTTTATAAGTATCAATATCGTCATTAAAATATTTTAGCCACCCATTTTTAGTAATATAAATAACGGGGATAGGAAAAGAAGCAGCTGTATCAAACTTATTAAACTGAATATTATCAACAAAAGTTCCTTTGTTGTACAAGAATAAAGCAGTGGCTCCTTTTTGTTTTACTTGATTTACAAATTCAACAAGCCATTGATTCAATTCAAAATGAGGATTGGTTACGGCTGCATCTAATACTTCATTTAAATCCTTAAACCAAACTTGCTTGGATTCGTTTAAAGAAATGGCTGCGCTAGAACTAAATTTTCCTGATCCACTATTAGATAAAGGAATAAATTCTTTTTCATAAGATAGTGCAACATCATTTATTTTTAAATAAGCACTAGCGGCTATTCTTTTTCCTTCATCAATAGGGAAAGGTTGAACATAGCCATCTGTTCCCATAGGTGGTAGGCCAATCGCCTTGTATTGCGCAACAATATAATCTACTGCTTTTTGTTCACCTATCGATCCAGCACGACGCCCTTCCAATTCATCACTCGCCAAATACTTCACATGGTTTTGTATTTGTTGAATAAGCAGTTTATCTGCTCTTTTAAGATTTTGAGCATTCAAAAAAATAGGGAATAAGACCATTAAGAACAAAGCAATACGGCGCATACATATCAGATTGAGCCCCAAAGTTAAATAAAGCTATTAGCAAAACACTCGGAAGCCTAAAATTTGATATGATTTTTATCAGCTCCACCAAGGGGCTCAATTTCTAATTTCGTAAGCCTAGCCCAATCATAAAACCTAGCTTTGCGACCACATGAATGCCGGTATACATATTGCTTTAGTGGGTAACCCCAATAGCGGAAAAAGTTCTCTTTTTAACGCACTTACCGGCATGCACCAAAAAGTGGGTAATTTCCCAGGCGTAACGGTAGACAAGAAAACAGGCCAAATGCAATTAGCCGGCCAGGCCACTACCTTAATAGATTTACCAGGTACGTATAGTTTTTATCCCAAAAGAGAAGATGAGTGGGTAGCTTATAAAGTGCTAATGGGCGTGGACGAAGAAGTGAAAACAGATTTAATATTACTGATTGCAGATGCAAGTAATTTAAAAAGAAACTTACTTTTTTGTAGTCAAATTATAGATTTAAAAATTCCAGTAG
>CAINFN010000069.1 GCA_903848125.1 uncultured Bacteroidota bacterium | reverse complement strand
GTTTGTCAACGCTCCAATCAAAATCGTCATGCGCTGTAATAATTTGTTCAGGTGCTTTTGGGGTCGCAGTTGCTTCGGTAGCTGTAGCGCCATCGAATTCCTGTGCGTCTGCGTTTAGGTTTTTTGAAAATAGTTTCATATAAAATCCGGCGTTTTTGAACCGGACGGCAAAGGTAGGGAAAAAGCAATAAAATAGACCTGAAAATGCTTAAAAATTGCATGATTTTAGGCTTCTAACTTACTGATTATCAATAAGAGATTGCAATTGTGTTGTAAACCTTGATTAGGGCAGCAAAACTTTCTGCCAGGCCGCTTTTTAAAGGGCCATATGTTGGGCAGCTATCCACCCCGAAGTCCAAGCATGTTGAAAGTTAAATCCCCCAGTAATGCCATCTACATCCATCATTTCTCCTGCAAAATGCAAACCTGGAACTAGTTTACTTTCCATGGTATTGGCATCAATTTCAGCCAACTCCACTCCACCACAAGTGACAAATTCTTCTTTAAAAGTAGTTTTACCTTTTACTTGTAATGTGGTCTTTGTCAATGATTGAATTAATAATTGTTGTTGTGTACTTTTTAAATCGGCCCATTTTGTATTGTTCGCAATACCTGCTTGTTCTAAAAAATATTGCCATAAACGTTGTGGTAAATTAAAAGGATTTTTTGAACCCATTTCACGGCGACCAAACTCCATTCTTAAATTAATCCACTCCATTTTTAAAGTAGCTTCATTGTAATCTGGTGTCCAATTAATTAAAATTTCTCCTTCATAATTATCATTCGCTAATTCACGTGCACACCAAGCAGATAATTTGATGGCAGCTGGACCACTGATCCCCCAATGAGTAATTAACAAGGGTCCTTTCTCGATTATTTTATTTCCCTTCCATTGAATGTTCGCTTGATCTACCGCCACACCCATTAAAGTGGTAATTTTTTTATCCACTAAATTAAAAGTAAATAAAGAAGGCACAGGCGGAACAATGCTATGGCCAAAGTTTTTTAACCAAGCTAGTTTATCCATCTTATCCGAACTTGACATGCCTCCAGTAGCCAAACAAATGGCATCAGCAGACAACTTATTTTGATTGGATAAGGTAATTACAAATGCTGCCTCCTTTTGATTATTCAATTTTTCAACATTCACTACTTCATAACCCGTCAATACTTTTATTCCATATTGATGCACTTTTTGCAAAAAACAATCAACAATAGTTGCTGAATTATTGGTAACTGGAAACATTCTTCCATCTTTTTCTGTATGCAAGGGCACTCCATTATTAGCAAACCATTGTATGGTATTTTTGGTAGCAAATTGATAAAAAGACTTCTTTAAAAATCTTGCGCCTCGAGGATATTTTTTTAATAGCAATTCTACGTCAGGACAGGCATGTGTTACGTTACAGCGGCCACCCCCACTCACTTTAACCTTTGATAAAATCTTATTTGATTTTTCAAGAATAGAAATATCCCAACTAGGATGCAACGCTGCAATTTGTATGGCACAGAAAAAACCTGCAGCACCTCCTCCTACTACAATAATTTTTTTGTTTTCCATTACCAACTTTATGCGTGGTGAATAAATATAACTACTGCCTATTAATAATAGGAAGTATTCAAATTTGAATTTAATTTTTCAGCAGCCTCAATAATAGAAAAATCAGACAATATAAATGCTTCTTTGTTTTTCACACACACGTCATGCTCAAAATGCACCGAAGCTTTTCCATCCTGCGTTTTAACTGTCCAACCATCTTCTTCTGTAAAAACTTTATGAGTGCCTAAATTAATCATAGGCTCAATGGCCA
This sequence comes from uncultured Bacteroidota bacterium, assembly GCA_903848125.1. Lineage (GTDB taxonomy): Bacteria > Bacteroidota > Bacteroidia > Chitinophagales > Chitinophagaceae > Sediminibacterium. The sequence goes on along the minus strand of CAINFN010000069.1, from coordinate 2,178 downwards.
ATACTAAATTTTCTTTCATCTTTAATCCTGTTCCTCTCTTGCCATAATTTGGTACTTGAGGATCTTCATGTAAATTTTTTCCTAATCCGTGCCCTACTAATTCTCTAACTACTCCATAGCCATTTAATTTTTCGGTATGCTCTTGTATCGCATAGCTTATATCGCCAATTCTATTGTTTACGATTGCTTTTTCAATTCCTTTGTACAATGACTCTTTGGTTACTTTCACTAACTGTAAAATTTCCGGCGCTACTTCTCCTAAAATAAAAGTATACGCATGATCGCCATGCCAACCATTGAGTACCACCCCTAAATCTATGGAAACAATATCACCTTCTTTCAATGGTGTTTTATTAGGGAATCCGTGTACGACCACATCGTTTACAGAAGCACAGATATGATGAGGATATCCGTGATAATTATAAAAAGAAAGCGTGGCTTGATGATCTTTCACATACTGCATGCAAAATTGATCTATATCCATAGTAGTCATACCAGGCTTTAGCATGGTTGCTACTTGTGTTAAGGTTTTGCTTACTAATAAAGCAGCCTCTTGCATTAACTTAACTTGTTCTTCTGTTTTTGTATAAACCATAAAACCGCTTATCTTATAAAAAAAACAAACCTGTCGTTATAGGACAGGTTTGTAAATATAAATATTTTATTTAGTATCCATTTAACTAGATAGATGAATTCGTGATTGGAGTAATTGGCGATCTTCCTTGAATACGACCTGAATTCATTAATCCATCATATTGACGCATTAATAAATGAGTTTCGATTTGTTGTAAAGTATCTAAAATTACGCCCACCATAATCAATAAAGAAGTACCTCCAAAGAAAGAACTAAAACCTTGCGTCACGCCTAACTTTTGAGCAAATCCAGGTAAGATGCCTACTAAGGCTAATAAGATGGCACCTGGTAAAGTAATTTTATCCATCACCGCACCAATATAATCAGTAGTGGGTTGTCCTGGTTTTACACCTGGAACAAATCCATTGTTACGTTTTAAATCTTCAGAGATTTGCTTAGGATTAAAAATTAACGCAGTATATAAGAAGGTAAATCCAATCACCATGATTGAATAAATTAACATGTACCAAAGATTACTATGGTCATTGAAAATTCTAACAATCCCTTGTGCAGAATCAATATTAGTAAATGAAACTAAAGTAGGTAAGAACATAATTGCTTGCGCAAAGATGATTGGCATTACACCTGCACTGTTTACTTTAACAGGTAAAAATTGACGTGCACCACCCACTTGAGAACCACCAATGATTTGTTTTGCATAAGTAACTGGTATTTTTCTAACACCTTGTACTAATACAATCAAACCCATAATGATGGTTACCAATATGGCAACTTCAATTAAGAATATTAATAAACCTCCGCCACCTTTTTGACTTTTAGAACTGAACTCTAAAATAATAGATTGAGGTAAACGTCCTAAGATACCCACCATGATAATGATAGAAGTACCATTTCCTAATCCTTTATCTTGTATTTTTTCACCCAACCACATAACAAATAAAGTACCAGCAGTTAATGTAATTACAGTAGACATCCAGAAATAAGGCTTGAAGGCAGGAATAAGCGCATCTGCATAACCAGGACTATTTAAATAAGCTACATAAGCGCCCGCTTGAAAAGCAGTAACGATTACGGTTAGATATCTTGTCCATTGATTGATTTTATTTCTTCCACTTTCTCCTTCCTTTTGTACTTTTTGTAATTGAGGAACTAAAATAGTCATCAATTGCATAAATATAGAAGCAGAAATATAAGGCATGATTCCTAACGCTAATACTGAAGCTTGAGAAAAGGCACCTCCAGCAAACATGTCAAAAATACCCAATAAACCATTGCTCTTTCCTGCTTTTTGTGCAGCTTCTATCGCCAAAGGATTAATCCCTGGCAAGGTAATTTGCGCACCAATACGATAGGTTAATACCAAGCCCAAAGTGACCAAAATTTTACTTTTTAAGTCACTAATAGCCCAAATATTTTTTAATGTATCTAGTAATTTTTTCATCAGTGTTTAATTATTGCCCAAAAGCACTTTTTAATAACGAAAAACAATTTTAATTGCTTTTCGAATATACATAAAAATTGTTAGATAATTTCAATAGTACCGCCAGCAGCAGTAATGGCCTCTTGGGCTTTCTTACTTGCAG